>NZ_JBSGXU010000254.1:0-3003 GCF_053610205.1 Streptomyces sp. NPDC054932
CCACTCACCCCAGGAGTGGCCGCCGCCCGGTCCGCGCGGCTCTGCGCCGGACCCGGCGGTCGGCCTCAGCGCGGACCGCCCATGGTCCGGGCGAATTCCTCGGGGTCCGCTTCGAATCCGTGCAGCCGCAGGTCGAAGGACCATGCGCCCGAGGCGTCGCGGGTGAACTCGGCCACGGTGGCCGCGGTGGCACCGGTCACGGACCCGAAGTCGCCCTGGGCGAGGTCGGTGTGGCCCTCGCGGATCCGGAATCCGGTGCCGTCGATGTCGGCGAAGGTCTTCGCGGGGTCCGCGCCGCCGGTTTCGGCGTTCTGGATGACGACACCCACGACCACGCGGCTCGACTCCGGTGCCATCCGGTGCAGTTCAATGGTCATCACCTCGTCGAAGCCGAAGCCCTGGCCGGTGTGGCTGTCCCGGTTCAGGGCGATGGTTCCGTCGGGCGACCGGCTGCCGAAATGCACCAGCTGGACGGGCGTCCCGTGGAGGTCCGCCGCGCCGTAGACCGCCGCGACGATGTCGAGGTCGTTCGCGGGCGTACCGGCCGGGCTGGGATCCCACCGCAGCGCGAACTCCACCTTGGCCAGACCCTTGCGTACACCGGTCATCGAACTCCCCCTTCGCTCACAGGCATTGCCCGCTCATGATCCCACGAGCCCCCCGGCCCACTCCGAACGACCGTACGTTTTCGGCCAGATCGACCGGATCCGCCGGATCGGCCGAAGGGGCTGAAGGGGCCGCGCCCGCCGGGTTCCGGCGGGTCACCAGTCCCCGTCCCGCACGGACCTGCCCGGCCCGGGTGCGTCCCCGAGCGGCTTGATCTGCCCCGGCGCCGGCTCCACCCACGGGGTGTGATCGTCGCCGAGCCACTCCCCCACCGGTTCGACCCCGCGCAGGGCATCGGCGGGCGCGAGGTCGGCGGCCGAGTCGTCGTAGTGCTCGAACCAGGGCAGCCCGGCCCTGGTGTAGGCGGCCCGGTCGACCGGTGAGGGCGGGGCGTCCTCGCCGGTGATACGGCGCCACGCGGGCGGGGTCACCAGGTGCACGAAGACCCGCCCGGCCGGCTCCCCGGCCCAGTCGGACAGCCGCCGCTCGTCCCGGTGGACCACCTGGCGCATGGTTCCACCGGCGCCGAGTCCCATCGCCGGGGCCGCGGGCCCGGGCGCCGGCGGCAGGACCGGCCCGCCGCCCGGGGCCCCCGCCATCGGCGCGGGAACCGGGCCGCCGTAGCCGCCCGCGCGGGGCAGCGCCCGTCGCACGCGCTGCGCCCGCCGCCACTCCTCCCGAGCCGACGTCCCCAGCAGGAACGCCTGGAGCTGCACACCGCCGGTGGTCTCCTCCCCGGTGACCTGCCCTTCGACCGTGGCCCCGAGTCCCAGCGGCACGGCGACGAACTGGCGCACCGTTCCGTCCCCGGAATTGATTCCGTCCAGCCACGGCTGCCGCGGCAGCACCACGTAGTTCTGCGGGGCGCGCGCGAGGCTCCCCGTCCAGCGCTCGCCCGAGACCGCGCACACCTTGCCGACCCCGACCTGCAGTGCGGCCGGTTCCCGGGTCCCGCCGAAGCTCAGCCACATCGCCTCGCGCAGGTACACGGGCAGCATCACGCCGCCCTTCGCCAGCCACTCCGGCGGAACCGTGTCCGGATGATCCTCCACCCGCCGCAGCGGAAATTCCCCCAAACCAGGTGGAAGGGGGTGCGTACCGGATTCAGGGAGCCGAAGGGTGCGAATGAAACGGATTCGCACCCCTTCCCCCAAAAGCAGCACATTCCCGTCGACCCGTACCGAACCCGTCCCCACAGCCACCCCTTTATCCCGCTCCGCCCCAGGTCAGCCGCAGAATCCGCGGCAGAACCGGATCGTTATCCTCAAGTTTCGCTCAAATCTAGTGACGCTGCGCCCGTCCGCTTCCTAGCTTCCAACTACACGTGTCCCGACGTCCCCCGATATACGCGCGGTTCCACACGTCCCCGGCGATCCCGGCGACGCGTCCCGCGTTCCTCAGGAAAGAGTGCAGCATGAAGGTTCCCCAGGCCGGCGCGGTCGCCGCAGTGATCGCAATCGCCCTGACCGCCTCCGGGTGCGGCGTCTTCGACGATGGGGACCAGGGGGACGGGACCCTCGCCATCGGCATCAAGTTCGACCAGCCCGGCATCGGAATGCGGGAGACCGACGGCACCTTCTCCGGATTCGACGTCGACGTCGCCACGTACGTGGCCAAGGAACTCGGCTACAAGTCGAACAAGATCGAATTCAAGCAGGTCTACAGCAACGACCGCGAGCTGCTGCTCCAGTACAACGAGGTCAAGTTCGTCGTCGCGAGCTATTCGATCAACGAGAAGCGCAAGGAGAAGGTCGACTTCGCCGGACCGTATTTCGTCGCGCACCAGGACCTGCTGACGCGCGCCGGCGACGCTTCGATCACCAAGGCCGAGGACCTCAATTCGAAGAGCCTGTGCTCGGTCTCCGGTTCCACCTCGGCCGAGAACCTCCGCAAGAACCTCGCCCCCAAGGCGGGCCTGCTGGAGATGTCCGGCTACGCGGACTGCGTCGTCGCGCTCCAGGAGAGCCGGGTCGACGCCATGACCACCGACAACTCCATCCTGGCCGGGTACGCCGCCCGGAAGGGCAACGAGAACAAGTTCAAGCTGCTCGGCCAGAACCTGAGCAACGAGAACTACGGCATCGGCGTCAAGAAGGGCAACAAGGAGCTCCAGCGCAAGATCAACGACGCGCTGAAGAAGATGGTCGCGGACGGCTCCTGGGAGGCTGCCGTGAAGAAGAACTTCGGCGAGAACTACCGGTACGAGCCGGCTCCGGCGATCATCCCCGTCAGCTGACGTCCGCCGCGGCGGTGGCCGCGCCCGGCGTCCCGCCGGCACGACCCGACGGCCGTGACCCCGCCCCCGGGGGCAACGCCGCCCGGGGGCTCGTTTATCACCCGCAGGCCACCCGCGCCGTGGTGGGCACCACCGGCAAGTACACCCACAACCCGCGCGAG
>NZ_JBSGXU010000254.1:3013-9699 GCF_053610205.1 Streptomyces sp. NPDC054932
TACGGCCGGGCGGCGGGGGGGGGGCCGGCCCCGGCGGGCCGCCTGACCGTCTGGGTCGCGGGGGCCCCCCCGTGGGGCCCGCCCCCCGCCCGTGTGCTCGTTAAGCCCGCTCAGGCCACCGGGGCCTTGCTGCGCAGCACGGTCAGGAACTCCCTCATCCAGCGCGAGTGGTCGGGCCAGGCCCTGGCCGAGACCAGGGTGCCGTCGACGACGGTCTCGGAGTCCTCGAACTCCGCCCCGGCCGCCTTCATGTCCAGCTCGAGCGCCGGATACGCGGTGACCCGGCGGCCGGTCAGGGCCCCTGCCGCGGCACTGATGAGCGGGCCGTGGCAGATCTGGGCGATCGGCTTGTCGGATTCCGCGAAGGCCGCCAGGATCCGGCGCACTTCGGGGTCGTTGCGCAGGTACTCCGGCGCCCGGCCGCCCGGGACGACCAGGGCCGCGTAGTCCTCGGTGACCACGTCCGCGAAGGCCAGATCGGCGGGCCAGGTGTAGCCGGGCTTCTCGGTGTAGGTGTCGAAGCCGTCCTCGAAGTCGTGGACCACGAACCGCAGTTTCTTCACCTGCGGTGCCGCGATGTGGACCTCGTACCCCTCCTCGCGCAGGCGCTGGTACGGATACAGGACCTCCAGCGATTCGGCCGCGTCGCCGGTCACGATGAGGATCTTCACTGCCATGGGCTGCTCCAGATGGGGCTGGTCACGGACGGTGCGGCCCCGCCGGGGGCCACCGCTACCCTGCCCGCGCCGGACGACCGGCACACACGAAGATCCGCACTCCCGACACGTGGTCTTCATCTGTTCGGCACATGACAATGTGACCCTCGCACTGCCACTGACACTCCGCCAATTCCCCGGGCGGGGACGGTGCGTATGGAGAGGTACCCCCCACCAGATGAAGATCTCGCGCCTGACCCCCTGGGCGGCCGGCCTCGCAGCCGCCGCCCTGTTCGCCGTACCGGCGGCCGCGGCCGCAGGCCAGCAGGGCACGACCGCCCCGCAGCAGCCGGCGGCCGCCGCGGTCGACCCGTACGCGGACTACTACGCGAGCGCCCAGGGCAAGACCGGGGCCGCGCTGAAGACCGCCCTGCACAACATCATCAAGACGCAGTCCAAGGTGACCTACGACGGCGTGTGGAACGCCCTGAAGGCGACCGATCAGGACCCGGCGAACCCCAACAACGTCATCCTGCTCTACTCCGGCCGCTCGCAGTCCAAGGCGACGAACGGCGGCGGGGCGAACGACTGGAACCGGGAGCACGTCTGGGCCAAGAGCCACGGCGACTTCGGCACGGCCACCGGCCCGGGCACCGACCTGCACCACCTGCGTCCCGAGGACGTCACGGTCAACAGCACCCGGGGCAACAAGGACTTCGACAAGGGCGGCAGCCCGGTCGGCGAGGCGCCGGGCAGCCTGACCGACGCCGACTCCTTCGAGCCGCGCGACGCGGTCAAGGGCGACGTGGCGCGGATGCTGCTGTACATGGCCGTCCGCTACGACGGTGGTGACGGCTTCGCGGACCTGGAGCTGAACGACAAGGTCAACAACGGCTCCGCGCCGCTCTTCGGCCGGATCAGCCTGCTGAAGCAGTGGAACCAGATGGACCCGCCGGACGCCTTCGAGCAGCGCCGCAACCAGGTCATATTCGACGTGTACCAGCACAACCGCAACCCGTTCATCGACCACCCGGAGTGGGTGAACTCCATCTGGTGACCGCGGGCAGCGGTCATGGCGGCCTGACGGGGTTGGACCCCGTCAGGCCGGGTATTCCCAGGCCAGAGGCTGCGACCCGCGCCCGACGGCAGCAGCCGGCGGAGGTACGTCGTGATGGACGGAGCCGGACTCTCCGATCGTGAGCAGCGCGCCCTCTCCGCGATCGAGGCCGAACTCAAGGGTGACCGCTCCCTCGACCGGATCCTGCGGTCCAGGACGTCCCACCGGCGTCACCGCATCGTGGCGGCATGGCTGCTCGGTGCGGTGACGGCGGCGCTCTTCGTCGCGGCCTCGGTCACCGTCTCCCGGCTCCTGCTCTGGGCCTTCGCCGCCACGTGGACGCTGACGGTGGTCCTGTCGCTGCCGCTGGCCGGCCAGTGGCTCCGGCGCCGCGGGCAGCGCACCGGCCCCACCGGGCAGCTGTAGCCGGGGCGTCCGCGGGCTGCTGCCGCGGACCGCTCAGAGGCGGTCGGCGAGGGCCTTGAAGTCGGCCCAGGGCAGCTGGGGCGTGCGGGAGTCCCACACCTTCTGGGAGAGCGCGGCCAGCGGGGCCTGGATGCCCTGGGCCACCTGGGCCTGGGTCTGGGCTCCGGACAGGTCGCTCCAGATGGCGAGGCGCCCGCCCAGGATCTGGGGCCCGTACGAGGCCGGGACGGGGGTCGTGCCGCGCAGTACGAGCGGGGTCCACTGTTCGTAGATCCGCTTCCCGGTGGGGTACGTGAACTGGTTGGGCTCCCCCAGCACGTAGTAGAGGAACTCGTCGTTGAGGTTGACGAGCTTGCGGCCCTCGCGCAGGTACTCCAGCGGCGGCCGGGCGCCCGTCTCCTTGCCGGTCCAGTACTCGACCTGGATGTCCTTGGCCGCGTTCGTCACCCCGCCCGCGAAGAACCCGTCGTTCCACGCCTTGAGCGCCTTCCCCGACGGCCGGACCACGTCCGCGCGGTCGTTCAGCCAGCCCGTCGCCAGGTCCTGGACCCGTGCCGAGGGCCCGTACCGCTGCTGGGCGGCGCGGGCGAGCTGGGGGAAGGACGCCTGCGGGTCGCGGTAGACCAGCGCCTGGTACTCGTCGGCGCCCAGGTGCCAGGCCCCGCCGGGGAACAGCGGCAGGAACTCGCGCAGCAGCTCGTCCACGAGCTTGGCGGACGCCGGGTTCGATATGTCCACGGCGCCCTTGACCGCCCGCCCCTGCGTGTCGCGCAGCTGCAGGTCGGGGTGGGCCCGCAGCACCGCGCCGAGGTGGCCGGGCGAGTCGATCTCGGGAACCACCGTGATGTGCAGCCGGGCGGCGAGCGCGTTGATGTCGCGGACCTGGGCCTTGGTGAGGTGCGGGGTGGAGACGATCTCGGGGTGGGTGTCGGACTGGATGCGGAAGGCCTGGTCGTCGGAGAAGTGCAGGCCGAGCTGGTTGAGCTTGAGGTCGGCCATCTCGCGCAGCCGGTCCTTGATCCAGTCCGGGGTGAAGTACTTGCGGGCTATGTCGAGGTTGAGGCCGCGCTGCGGCTTCGCGGGGGCGTCGCGCACGGTGCCCTCGGGGGCGGAACCGCCGCTCTTGACCGCCTGCTTGAGGGTGCGGGTGCCGTAGAAGACCCCGGCCTGGTCGGATGCGTTGATGCGGACCCGGCCGTCCTTGACGTCGAGGGTGTACGACTCGGGCCCGCCCGGGGCAGCCGCGTCCAGGGACAGCTCCACATCGCCCGCGCGCGGCGCCGCCGATTCCCCGTATCCGATGCGCAGTTCGCCGGCGAGCAGCTTGGCCTCGTCGGACAGCGCGGCGGTGTCGTCCGGCGCGACGACCACACGGGCGTCGGGGGTGGGCTTCCAGCCGGGGCCGCGGGCGGGCACGTGCTCGCGCACGGCGGGGATGGTGCGCGGGGCGGTGGACAGGGCGAAGGTCGGGGAGGGCGTGGGGGTCGGGGCGGCTTCGGCCGGGGCGGCCGCCCTCGTGGAGGCGGTCGTGGAGGAGTCCGGGGCGGCCGGGGCGCGGGCCTCCTCCGAGGCGGCCGTGCAGCCCGGGAGGGCAAGGGTGAGCAGCGCGGCGACCGTAGCCGTCGCGATGACGTGGACCCTCTTGCTCCGCCTCGGTGTGCTCATCATGTGACCGTGTCCCCCGTACCAACGTGGCACGGGGGACACGGGCGCGCGACCCGGCGGTCTCAGACCAGGGCGTCGCGTGCGGCGGTGGCGAAGCCGTGGTCCTGTTCGGGGGCGCCGCCGCCGACCCCGATGGCGCCGATGAGACGGCCCTCGCGGTGGACGGGCAGGCCGCCCGCCATGAACAGCAGCGGACGGTCGAGGGCCGTGGGCAGCGTGTGGAAGGGGCCGCCGGGGCGGACGGCTTCGACGAGGTCGGCGGTGGGCGCGTTCAGCTGGAGCGCCGTGTAGGCCTTGCGGGTGCTGGTCTCGCCGGAGATCAGCACGGCGCGGTCGTCGCGGCGGAAGGCGAGCAGGTGGCCGCCGGCGTCGAGGACGGTGACGCTGACGGTGATCCCGGCGGCTTCGGCGGCGGACGCGGCGGCGCGGACGAGCAGCTCGGCGTCCCCGGTGGTCAGGGGGGATACGGCGGTGCGGGTGGGGGCGGGGGCGGACATGCGGATCTCCTTGCGGGGGTGGGTACGGGGAGGGGGTGGATCAGTGGTGGGCGGGGACGGCCGCGGACGTCCCGGGCGCTCCGGCCGCCACGACCGTGCCCCGGTCGCCGCGGGCCGCGCGCCCTGCCGTACGGCGTTCCAGTGCGCCGGAGACGAGGGCGAGCACCAGGGCGGAGGCTGCCAGGGCCGCACCGACCCAGTTGGGGGCGGTCCAGCCGAGGCCGGCGGTGATCACGAGCCCGCCGAGCCAGGCGGCGAGGGCATTGCCGAGGTTGAAGGCGCCGATGTTGACGGCCGAGGCCAGGGTGGGCGCACCGGCGGCCTGGTCGAGGACGCGCTTCTGGAGCGGGGGGACGGTGGCGAAGCCGAGGGCGCCGATCAGCACGACGGTGACGGCGGCGCCCGCCTTGGTGTGGGCGGTGAGGGTGAAGACGGCGAGGGTGACGGCGAGGGCGCCCAGGGCCGCGTACAGCATCGGCATGAGGGCGCGGTCGGCGTAGCGGCCGCCGATGAGGTTGCCGGCGACCATGCCCAGGCCGAAGAGGACGAGCAGCCAGGTGACGGAGGAGTCGGCGAAGCCGGCGACGTCGGTCATCATCGGGGTGATGTAGGTGATCGCGGCGAAGACGCCGCCGAAGCCGAGGACGGTCATCGCCATCGCGAGCAGTACCTGGACGTTGCGGAAGGCGGCGAGCTCGCGGCGGATCCGCACACCGCCCTCGGGGCGGGGCAGTTCGGGTACCAGCCGGGCGATGCCGAGCAGGCCGGCGACACCGAGCGCGGCGACGATCAGGAAGGTGACGCGCCAGCCGAGGGTCTGCCCGACGAAGGTGCCGAGCGGGACGCCGACCACATTGGCGACGGTGAGGCCGGTGAACATCATGGCGATCGCACCGGCCTTCTTCTCGGGGGCGACCAGTTCGGCGGCGACGACCGCGCCGATGCCGAAGAAGGCGCCGTGGGCGAGTGAGGCGACGACCCGGCCGGCGAGCATGACCTCGAAGGCGGGGGCGAGGGCGGAGAGCACGTTGCCCGCGATGAAGAGGCCCATGAGCAGCATCAGCATGCGCTTGCGGGGGATGCGGGTGCCGAGCACGGTCATGAGCGGCGCGCCGAGCACGACGCCGAGGGCGTAGCCGGTGACCAGGAAGCCCGCGGCGGGGATCGAGACCCCGTAGGTGCCGGCGACCTCGGGGAGCAGACCCATGATCACGAATTCGGTGGTGCCGATCCCGAAGGCCCCGACGGCGAGGGCGAGGAGTGCGAGAGGCATGGGGGAGGTGTCCTTCAGGGGAGGGGGTGGTGCGGGTGCAGGGGCGACAGGGCGTTCACCGTTGCTTGCGGTCGCGGTTGATTGCGGTCGCCGCTTGCTTGCGTCCACATTAATTGCAGACGCGGGATATTTGCAAGCGCGGGCTATTGCACGTGTGGACTATCCTGGTGGTCATACACTCCCCGCCCGGACGCTTCGATGGAGGAGCCCATGACGGCCACGGACAGCGCGCTCACCGCCCTCGCCCAGGGCTGGTGCGCCCTCTCCCTCCTGCACGGGCGGATCGAGGCGCACATCGAACGGGCCCTGCAGGCCGGCCACGGCCTCAGCGTGCGCGAGTACTCACTGCTCGACGTCCTCAGCCGCCAGCACAGCGGACCGGGCGGGCACCTGCGGATGCACCAGGTGGCCGACTCCGTGGTCCTCAGCCAGAGCGCGACGACCCGGCTGGTCAGCAGGCTCGAGGACCGCGGCCTGCTGAACCGCTACATCTGCGACACCGACCGGCGGGGCATCTACACCGACGTGAGCGAGGCGGGCCTGGCCCTCCTGGCCACGGCCCGCCCGACCAATGACACCGCCCTGCGCGAGGCCCTCGACGAGGCCTCGCGCATCCCGGAGCTCGCCCCGCTGGTGACGGCGGTGGAGAACCTCCGCCACTGAGGGCAGGGGCCGGGGCCGCGCCGG
This sequence comes from Streptomyces sp. NPDC054932, assembly GCF_053610205.1. Classification (NCBI taxonomy): domain Bacteria; kingdom Bacillati; phylum Actinomycetota; class Actinomycetes; order Kitasatosporales; family Streptomycetaceae; genus Streptomyces; species Streptomyces sp. NPDC054932. Next base: position 9,275 of record NZ_JBSGXU010000254.1, read on the forward strand.
GGCGGGCGAGCCCGGCCTGATCGGCAAGACGGGCACTGGGTCGTGGCCGCAAAGTCCCGTCTGCTCGGCGGGGCCTGCCCTCCGGGCGGACGACGCCACTTTGCGGACACTCCCTAGCGCGGGGCGGAGGCCGGCGGGGGCGAGGACGTCATGACGCTGCCGCGGGCTCCGGACGGACTCGCCGACGGGGACGGCGACCCCGACGCCTTGGGCGAGACCGGGGCCGACGGGCTCACCGACCGGGCGGGCGGCGAGGACACGGCCGGGGTCCCGGAGGAGTCCACGTCCGGTGTCCGCAGCCCGGATCCGGACGGCCGCGGAGCGGGCGACGACGGGTGGTCCGGGGACGGGCCGGGGGCCGTGATCCTCGGCGGGGTGGCCGGCAGCCCCGGACCGGGCGCCGGATCCGGGGCCAGCAGCAGGTC
>NZ_JBSGXU010000255.1:0-9666 GCF_053610205.1 Streptomyces sp. NPDC054932
GCACCGCCCGGACGGCGCCTTCGCGCAGCCGGGCGAGCAGGTCCGCGCCGAGGCGCCCGATGAGGTACGTCGACAGGGCGGTGGCCGCCGCGCCGAGCAGCGCGGCGGCCACCATCAGCACCCCGGTGGTGACCAGGATCGAGCGCGGACCGCCCGCGACCACCCCGTCGACGACCCGGCCGAGCAGAAGCAGCGGCAGCACCTGGAGCGCCGCCCCCGCCACCGTGGTGAACACGGTGGCGGAGGCCAGCCACGGCACCTCCCGGCAGTGCGCCGCGACCCAGCGGGTGGCCTCGCGTCCGGTCGTCGTGCGCAGGGTCGACGGGGCGACGCGCGTGGCGGTGATGCTCACACCTGACCGACCGACTTGACGAGTTCGTCGATGGCGTACGGCAGGGAGAGCAGGGTGCCCTGGGACATGGCCGCGCCGACGGCCGGGCCCTCGCTGTCGAGGAGGTAGGAGACCTTGCCGTTCTTGACCGCGTTCAGGTTGGTGAACAGCTGGAACTTCTTGAGCGCTTCCTGGTCCGCCTTGTCGGCGATGACGAAGATGCGGTCGACGTCGACGAGGTCCATGCGCTCGGGGGAGAGCGTGGTGTAGAACTTGCCGTCCGCGATCTTGTCGATCTCGGTCTGGCCCTTGTAGCCGATGCCCGTCACCAGCCGTCCGCGCACGTCGGTGGTGGTGAACGGGGCCACGGAGTCCTTGTACCAGGACAGCGGGACGGCGGTCTGGTTCGCGAACTCGGGGTGTGCCTTCTTGGCCGCGTCGAGCTTGTCCTGGATGCCCTTCACGAGCTCGGTGCCCTTGGTCTCCTGGCCGAGCGCCTTGGCGATGTGGACGGCGTTGTCCTGCCAGGGAGCGCTGAACGGCTCCTTCTCGGCCTTGGTGCGGCCCACCGTCGGGGCGATCTTGGAGAGCTTCTCGTAGCCCGCCTGGTCGATCTCGGAGTACACCGCGATGATCAGGTCCGGCCGCAGGGCCGCGATCTTCTCGTAGTTCGGGCCGGCGTCACCGTTGTTCATGACGACCTCGGGGCGGGTGTCGCCCCACTTGTCCTTCACCCAGGGCCACTGGGTGTTGATGTCGGGGGACGTGCCCGGCGGGTTCGGGTACTGGTCGACCATGCCGACCGGCTTGATGCCGAACGCCAGGATGGCCTGGTCGTCGGTGTATCCGACGGAGACGACCCGCTTGGGGGCCTTCTCGACCTTCGTGGTTCCGAACGCGTGCTCCACGGAGACCGGGAACGTGCCTCCGGCGGCCGGGGCGTTGTCGCTCTTCTTGTCCGCCTGGTCCGCCGAGTCGGAACCGCATCCGGTCAGGAGGCCGACCCCGAGGGTCGCGGCGGACACGACCGCCGCCAACCGCTTCCAGGACGCCGTACGTGTCGTTCGATCGAAAAGCATCCGAAATCCCTTGCTTTCGCGCCGTCCATTGCAGTCCCGCCCGAGGGCAGCCAAACCCTACCGCGCTCAAGTGAGGCTAGCCTAGCCTTACTTGCTCCGTAACTTTGTTTGATCTATGGAAGCCGCACGTGGGTGCGGCCGATGGGCACGATGAGCGGCCGGTCGCCCACCGGATCGTCGATCACCTTGGCGCGCAGCCCGAACGCCTCGTACAACAACTCGGCGGTGATCACGTCACGGGGGTGCCCCTGCGCAAGGATCGAACCGGCCTTCATCACGATGAGGTTGTCGCTGTAGCGCGTGGCCAGATTGAGGTCGTGCAGGACCAGGACCACGGTGCAGCCCGACTCGTGCAGGTCGTCCACCAGGTCGAGGACGTCGATCGCGTGCGCCAGGTCCAGATAGGTGGTCGGCTCGTCGAGCAGCAGCAGGTCGGTGCCCTGAGCCAGCGTCATGGAGATCCAGACCCGCTGGCGCTGCCCTCCGGACAGCGCGTCGACGGGACGGTCCGCCAGGTCGGACACCCCCGTCATGGCCAGGGCGCGCGCCACGACGTCGGCGTCGTCCGACGACCACTGCCGCAGCCAGCTCTGGTGCGGATGGCGGCCCCGGGCGACGAGGTCGGCCACCGTGAGGCCCTCCGGCGCGACCGGCGCCTGCGGCAGCAGCCCGAGCTTCTTCGCCACCTCCCTGGTTCTGAGCCGGCCGATGTCCTCACCGTCCAGCACGACCGTTCCGCTGGTCGGTTTGAGCAGCCGTGACAGGGTCCGCAACAGGGTCGATTTCCCGCACCCGTTGGAGCCGATGATCGTGGTGATCACCCGCGGCGGGACCGCCACGTGGAGGTCGTCGATGACGACCCGGCCGCCGTATCCGACCGTGACCCCTCTGGCCGCCAGCCGCGCGTCCTCCTCTCCCCCGGATTCGACGCCGGTCATCTGCGAAACGGCCACAACTCCCCCTGAAGTAGGCATGTCTGAAGAGATGTCAACGAGCAGCTAGCGGAGGTTGGCCCGCACCAGCAGATGGATGAGGAAGGGACCGCCGATCACAGCGGTCACCACGCCCACCGGGAGGGTGATCGGCAGGGCCGTACGGGCGACCAGGTCCGCGCCGATCAGCAGCAGGGCCCCCACCAGCCCGGAGGCCGCCATCGGCGGCGTCGGGCATTTCGCCAGGCGCATCGCCACCTGCGGCGCCACCAGGGCCACGAACGGGACCGGGCCGGCCGCGCTCACCGCCACACCGGCCAGCAGCACCGCGCACAGCAGGAGCACCGCCCGCACCCGCGTGTACCGGACACCGAGACCCGCGGCCACGTCGTCGCCCAGGTGCAGCGGCTTGAACTGGAACGCGACGCCCGTCACGACGGCCAGCAGCACGAGGGAGCACCACAGCGCCACGCCCACGTCGTCCCACGAGCGGTTGTCCAGCGAGCCGATCAGCCACGCCTGAGCCCGGGCGACGTCCCTGATGTCGGCCGTGACCAGCAGCCAGGTCGTGACGGCCTCCATCACGGCACTCACCGAGATGCCGATGAGGATGAGCCGGAAACCGTCGATCCCGCGCCGCCACGCCAGGAAGTACACGAGGAGGCCCGTGCCGAGGCCGCCCGCGAGCGCCGCTCCGGACAGCCCCACGGAGTTGACGACCGCCGCGGCGGTCCCGCCCGACACGGTCACCAGGAACACCGCGACCGCGCCGGCGCCCCCCGTGATCCCCAGGATGTCCGGGCTGGCCAGCGGATTGCGCGCGATGGACTGGGTGAGCGCCCCGGACACCCCCAGTGCGACGCCCACGACCAGACCGGCCAGGGCGCGCGGCATCCGCAGGTCCATGATCACGAACTTGTCCACCTGCTCGCCCCCGCCCAGGATGGTGGTGATCACCTGGGGCAGGCCGATGGGGAAGTCCCCGACGCCGATGGACAGGCAGAACACGAGGAACGTCGCCGCCGCCAGCAGCAGCGTGACGCACACGACCCAGGGCCGCCACACGAACGAGACGGGGCCGAGCCGCACGCCCGGCGTCACCGATGCCTTCACGTCGGTCCCGGTCATGCGCTCTTGAACTTTCCGCGCCACACCAGGGCCGCGAAGAACGGGGCTCCGAGGAGGGCCACGACGACACCCGCGTCCAGCTCCCCCGGCCGCACCAGCAGCCGCCCCGCCATGTCGCAGACCAGCAGGACGATGGCACCGAGCAGTCCCGCGTACGGCACCAGCCAGCGGTAGTCCGGCCCGGTGAGGTACCGGGCCATGTGGGCGACCATCAGGCCGAGGAAGGCGATGGGGCCGCACGCCGCCGTCGCCGCTCCCGCCAGCAGGGTGATGGCGACGATGCCGACGGTCCGGCTCAGCGCGATGTTCACCCCGAGCCCCCGTGCGACGTCGTCGCCGAGGTTGAGCAGGTTGAGGGCGGGCAGTGTGATCAGCGCCAGCAGGAGTCCGACCGCGATGAACGCGATCACCGGCCAGATGACGTCGAAGCCGACACCGGCCACGGAGCCCGCGTTCCAGAAGCGCAGGGCGTTCAGCGAGGCCTTGTCCGACAGCGCGACCGCCGTGGTCATCGCGGCGAGGAACACCGTGACCCCTTGTCCGGCGAGGGCGAGGGTCAGCGGGTTGCCCGCCCCCCGGCCGATGCTCGCCAGGCCGAAGACGATGACACCGGCGACCGCGGCGCCCAGGAAGGCGAACCAGACGTACTGCAACGGATTGGCGAAGCCGAACAGGGCGATCACCAGCACGACGGCGAACGAGGCACCGGAATTCACCCCCAGCAGGCCCGTGTCGGCGATCGGGTTGCGCGTGTACCCCTGGATCAGCGCGCCGCTCACTCCGAGCGCCACGCCCGCCACGAGCGCGAGGACCGTGCGGGGCACCCGTACGGTCCGCACGATGAGCCGTATCTCGGTGAGCCGCTGATCGGGGTCCGGCGCCGCCGATAACCCGCGCCACACCTCGGCGGGGGTCAGCGCACGCGCGCCGACGGCCAGCGACACCACCATGACGGCCAGGAGGACCAGCACCAGGACGGCGGAGCCGGCGAGCCGCCGCCTACGGGCCTCTGTGACGCCCCCGGGCACGGGGCGTTCCACTGCGATCGTGCCCATGTCGCTCTACGTCATCCCTTCGATCCACCGGGGGGAAGCACGGTCAGTGGCGCTCGCCACCGCCCGGACGGGTCGGCACGCTGACGCAGCCGCGACCGGAACTTAGGCAAAGCTAAGCTGATTCGATGGCGTGCTGTCGATAGACAAATCGGGCAGCCAGGAGGGAGAGACCACCAACTCGCCCACAAATATGCACTGTTGAACGATTAGGTAATCCTAACCTAACTTCCTCGGGACAGGACGTGCGGCAGGGGACGACAGCGGCGCGCCCCGGCCGCCGCCCCCTGTGCCGGAGGATCTGCGGCCGGGGCGCGCCCCGATCTGCGAGGAGTCCGTTCGCTCAGGTGTGCAGGCGGCTGTTGGGGCCGTCCTGGTCACCCGCGCTCTCGTCGTTGAACCAGTAGTCCCCGGCCGCCAGGTACCGGAACGAATGGGTGCTCTTGCTGGGCAGCTCGACGGTCACGGCGCGCTTGCCGTCCTTCCGGCGGGCCAGGGTGTGGACACCGGGCTGCCAGTCGTTGAAGTCGCCCACCACGCTGACCGGTCCCGGCGGGGTGTCGACGGGCAGGATGAAGGTGACTTCGGTGCGGTCCTTGCGCAGTTTGCGCTCCAGCATGGTGAGCTCCTGACAGCGGCAGTGGAGGTGGTACGCCGCCCATAGTCGGCGGCGGACGCACCGGACGCACTCCGGCGCCGCCAACTCCCACCCCGGACCCACCACATCGAGTGACCCGCGGGCACGCAATGTCACCCTGCGTGTCGGCGCCCGCGGGATCCCGTCCGCTCCGCTCCTGTCAAGGTACGAATGGCCGGGACTACGGCCTCGTCCCGCCCCCGGGCACGGTGGATAGCGACCTTCCTGCGCAAGAAGCAGGAGCCGATCGCCGTCCGCACCGGAGGCACCCATGTTCCGCCGCGCAGGGGCCTTCGTGACCCGTCGCCCCCGACTCGTCCTGGTGGCCGCGCTCGTGTTCCTCGTCCTGTCCGTCGTGTTCGGCACGGATGCGACCGGACGGCTGAAGTCGCAGGGATACGACGATCCGCGCTCCGAGTCGAGCCGCGCCGCGCAGCTGGCCGCCGAGCGCCTGGGCGCGTCCCCGAACCTGGTCCTCGTCGCGCAGCCCCGCAGCGGTTCCGTGGACGACCCGGCCGCCCGGAGCGCGGGCAAGGAGCTGACCGAGAAACTCGCCGCGCAGCCGCACGTGAGCGCCGTGACCTCCTACTGGACCGGTGGGGCGGCGGAGCTGCGCAGCCGGGACGGACGCGCGGCGATGCTGGTCGCGCACGTGGCGGGCGAGGGCGAAGAGCGCGGAGCCCGCGTGGACCGGCTGCGCGAGGAACTGGCCACCCCGGCCGACACACCCTCCGACGCACCCGCCGGTACCGCGGCCGACGCCCGGACGGCGCTGACCGTGCACGTCGGGGGAAGCGCACTCGTCGACGCCGAGCTCCAGGAGATCTCCGAGTCCGACCTGAAGCGCGCCGAGTCCGTCGTCCTGCCGGGCACCCTGATCCTGCTGGTCCTGGTCTTCGGCAGTGTGGTCGCCGCGGCCCTGCCCCTGCTGATCGGGGTACTGGCCATCGCCGGGACGCTGCTGGTCCTGAGCATCCTCGGCAGTGTCACCGACGTGTCCGTCTTCGCGCTGAACCTCACCACTGCGCTCGGCCTGGGGCTCGGCATCGACTACGGGCTGCTGATCGTCTCGCGGTTCCGTGAGGAGCTCGCCGCCGGATACGTCCCGCGCACCGCCGCCGTTCGGACCGTGCGCACCGCGGGTCACACGATCGCCTTCAGTGCCGCGACGGTCTCCGCCGCGCTCGCCACGCTGCTGGTCTTCCCGCCGTACTTCCTGCGCTCCTTCGCCTACGCGGGCATCGCCGTGGTGGTGATCGCGGCGGTGAGCGCCGTGACCGTACTGCCCGCCCTGCTGGCGCTGCTCGGTCCGCGGGTGAACGCCTGGGCCGTACCGTGGCGCCGCCGGGTCCGGACCGGCTCCCGGTCCGGTCTCTGGGAGGGGCTGGCGCGGATCGTCGTACGCCGCCCGCTGATCGCGGCGCTGCCGGTGATCGGCCTGCTGGTGCTGCTCTCCGCACCGTTCGCGCACGCCGATTTCGCCACCCCCGACGACCGGGCGCTGCCGGTGAGCGCATCCAGCCGTCAGACCGGTGACCTGGTGCGCGACCGGTTCGACATGAAGGGCTCCAGCGCGCTGACCGTCGTCACGAAGGAAGGCGTCCCCCCGAAGGAACGGGCGGACTACGCCCGCCGGCTGTCCGCGTTCCCGCAGGTCGCCCAGGTCGTGGGACCCGACGGCGGCTTCCGGTACGGCGAGCGGGCAGCGGCCCTCGCACCGGCCGGAGCCGCGACCCGGCCCGCGGGCGACGGCCCGGTCCGGCTCTCCGTGGTGCCGCTGGTCGACCCCCAGTCGCACGCCGCCCAGCAGCTCGTCCACGACATCCGCGCGGTCCCCGCCCCGGCCGGCACCGAAGTGCTCGTCGGCGGGCCGAGCGCGGTCCTGGTCGATGCCAAGGCCACGGTGGGCGACCGGATCCCGCTGGCGCTCGCCCTGATCACCGTCACCACCTTCGCCCTGCTGCTCGGCTTCACGCGCAGCCTGCTCCTGCCGCTGAAGGCCATCGCGCTGAACGCGCTGAGCCTCGCGGCCGTCCTCGGCGCCATGGTGTGGGTCTTCCAGTCGGGTCACCTGCAGCACCTGCTCGACTTCACCCCGGGACCCCTCAGTACGACCATGCCGGTCCTGCTGTTCTGCATCGTCTTCGGGCTCTCGGTGGACTACGAGGTGTTCGTCCTCGCCCGCATCAAGGAGGCGCACGACGCCGGGCAGGACAACGCCCGCTCGATCGTCTCGGGCATGGCCCGCACGGGCGGCATCGTCACCACCGCCGGCGCCCTGCTCGCCTTCACCCTGCTGAGCTTCGGCACCTCGCAGGTCTCCCTCCTGCAGTTCTTCGGGATCGGCGCGGGCCTCGGCGTCCTCCTCGACGCCACGCTCGTACGGGGTGTCCTCGTACCGGCGCTCATGCGCCTGGCGGGCGGCCTGAACTGGTGGGCGCCGCCCTTCCTGCGGCCCGGGCGACCGGGCCCGGCGCCGCGTCCCCCGCCGGCTCCCGCCCGCAGGTGTCCCACGGCCCGGCCCGCCCTGCGCACCCCGGCCCGCGCCCGCCACTGACCCCCGGTGCGCACCCCCGTCCCCACCCGCTCCCTCCCCCGTCCCGAGCACGGCATCACGACAAGGAAGACCTCTCATGACCGACATCGCCATCACCGGACTCGGCTGCCGCTTCCCCGGCGCTCCCGACGTCAGCGCCTACTGGAAGCTCCTGCTCGGCGGGAAGCGGCAGTTCTCCGCCGTGCCGAGGGAGCGCTGGAACCATGAGACCTTCCACGAACCCGGTAATCCGTCGGCCCCCCATGCCGCATACACCGACCAGGTCGCCTTCCTGGAGTACGTGGACCGCTTCGACGCCCTGCACTACGGCGTACCGCCCTCCCGCGCCAAGGCCATGGACCCGCAGCACCGGCTGCTGCTGGACGTCACCCGCGAGGCCCTCGACGACGCGGGGCTGGGCCGGGGCGACTTCGACCGGGAGAACACCGGGGTCTTCTGCGGAATGTCGGTGTCCGACTACAAGGACCTGATGTCGGCCCCCATCCGGGCCATCGCCCTGGCCGACGACGCCCGACGGGCCGAGGCGGACCACGGCGACCTCCTCGACGCCCTCAAGGACCACGCGGGAGCCCTCGGCGCCGTCCAGGCGTTCAGCCTGCCGGGGAGCCTGCTCAACATGGCGCCCGGCACCGTCAGCCGGCACTTCGACCTCGGCGGACCCAGCTTCGCCGTCGACGCCGCCTGCTCCGGCTCGCTGGTCGCCCTGGACCAGGCCGTGGCGCAACTGCGCCAGGGCGGCTGCCGGATCGCGGTCGTCGGCGGCGTGTACCTCAACCTCACCCCCGACAGCCTGATCGGCTTCTCCACGCTCCGGGCGCTGTCCGCCACCGGGGTGTGCCGCCCCTTCGACGAGGGTGCCGACGGTTTCGTGCTCGGCGAGGGCGCCGGCGCGGTCGTCGTACGGCCGCTCGCCGACGCGCTCGCCGCCGGCGACCGCGTCTACGCGGTGATCAGGGGCATCGGCTCCGCCAACGACGGCGCGTCCCCCGGACCGCTGGCGCCCGCCCCCGAGGGCCAGCTGCGCGCCATGCGCCGGGCCTACGACGACGCGGGGGTACCCCCGTCCACCGTGGGTTTCCTGGAGGCCCACGGCACCGGTACCACCACCGGCGACCGCACCGAGGTGGAGGCGCTGCGCCGGCTGCGCACCGAGTACCCCGACGACGACCCCTCCCTGTGCTACCTCGGTGCCGGCAAGGCCCTCATCGGACACTCCCTGTCCGCCGCGGGCATCGCCGGGCTGATCAAGACGGCCCTGGTCGTCCACCACCGCACGATCGTCCCTCAGCCGAAGACCGCCCCCCATCCGGACCTGGGCATCGACGCCGCGGGCCTGCGCCTCGCCGACACCGCCCGGCCCTTTCCGGAGTCCGGCACTCCGCGCCGGGCCGCCGTCAGCTCGTTCGGCTTCGGCGGGACGAACGTCCATGTGGTTCTGGAAGAGCGGCCCGCCCCCTCCCCCGTCCCGGCCCCCGGTCACCTTCCGGACCGCACCGGGGCCGGTGGGCCCCGGCTCGTCCTGCTCTCGGCCGGCAGCCCCGAGCTGCTGGACCAGCACATCGGCGACCTTCTCGACGCACTCGACACGGCGGACCCCGCGCCGCTGGCAGCCGTGGCCCACACCCTCGGTTCCCGCCGCCCGCTGAAGACCCGGCTCGCGATCGTGGCCGAGGACACGGAGGCGTTCGTCCAGAGGCTGCGCCGCGCCCGGCGGCAGCTCGCCGACGGCGACCGGGGCGACCTCGGCGACGGCGCCTTCGCCGCCGAGGCCCCGCTGCCGGCCGATCGGCGCCGCCTCGCCCTCCTCTTCCCCGGGCAGGGCAGTCAGCGGCCGGGCATGATGCGGGACCTGTACGAGGGGTTCCCCGGCTTCCGGGCGACCGTCGACCGCCTCGCCGCGGTGGCAGGCCGGGACAGCGGCTTCGACCTCGCCGACCTGCTGTACGGCGG
>NZ_JBSGXU010000256.1:0-9648 GCF_053610205.1 Streptomyces sp. NPDC054932
GCCTTCGAGGAAGGCTGCGGGGCGGCGGTCCTTTCATGTGCCTAGCGCTCGGGAACCAGCGGCGGGTCCGGCGGCTTGGGAACGCCGCCGGTCTTGGTCGCCGTGGGCGACGGTGACTGCGACGGGGACTGCGTCGGGCCCGTCTTGGTCGCGGTCGGGGTCGGCGACGACTGCGTCGGCGACTGCGTCGGGCTGGTGCTCGCCGTCGGCGAGCTGGAGGTCTGGCTCGCCGACGGCGTCGGCGAGGCGCTGCGGGACGGCGCCTGGACGGCGCCCATGTCCGCCTCGCTCAGCTGGAACTTGCCCGTGTCCGCGCCCTTGAGGGCGGCGAGGGTGTACGCCTTCCAGATCGAGGCGGGGAAGCTGGAGCCGCCCAGACGGCCGAGGCCGGCCGTACCGGTCAGGGTGACCTGCTTGGCGGTGCCGGGCTCCTCACCGAAGATCGCGACGACGGTGACCAGCTCCGGGGTGTATCCGGAGAACCAGCCGGAGACGTTGGACTCGGTGGTACCGGTCTTGCCCGCGGCCTCGTAGGCGCTGCTGCGGACCTTGTTGCCGGAGCCGCCCTCGTCGTTGACGACGCCCGTGAGCACCTTGGTGACGGTGTCGGCGGTGCGCCGGCTGATGGCCTGCGTACCGATGGGCTGGACCGCCTCGACCTCGCGGTCCTTGTGCTCGGCCTTCTTGATGATGGTCGGCGTGACCTTCTTGCCGTGGTTGTCGAGGGTGGCGTAGACGGCCGCCATCTCCACGGTGTTGGCGCTCATGGTGCCGAGCGACATGGCGGGCTTGTCCTCGGGCCAGCCCTCTCGGTCCTTCATGCCGAGGGCCAGGGCCGTCTTCTTCACGTTGGGCGGCTCCACGTCCACGATCATCTGCGCGTAGACGGAGTTCACCGAGAAGTTGGTGGCTTCCTGGACCGACATCATCGGGGTGCCGAAGTTGCGGTCCTCCTGGTTCTGCGGGGCGAACGGGATGTCGCTGCCGACGACCGCGCGCTTGCTGGTGCCGTCGTAGAGCGCGTTCGGCGTGATCGGCTTGCCGTCCTGGGTCTTCGACCCGTTCTCCAGGGCGGAGGCCAGCACGATCGGCTTGAAGGTCGAGCCCGGCTGGTAGTCCTTGCGCAGGGCGTTGCTGGACCAGTGGTCCTTCAGGCTCGTACCGCCGTACATGGCGACGATGTGGCCGGTCTTCGGGTCCACGGAGGTGGCGCCGGCCTGCACGCGCTGGTCGATGGGGCGCTTCTCTACGTTCGTGCGCTCCAGCTTGGACTCCAGCTCTTCCTGCACGGCCGTCTCCAGCGCGGCCTGCTTCTTCGGGTCGATGTTCAGCGTGAACGTCCAGCCGCCGGCGTCGATCAGCTTCCGCTCGACGCCCTGGGCGTTGAGCTCGGCCTCGGCCGCCTGGACCAGGTAGCCCTTCTGGCCGTCCATGCCGGCCGGCGGCTGCGGCGGGAGCGGCTCCGGGAACTTCAGCGTCTTGCGCTTCTCCTCGTCCAGCTTCTTCATGTCGACCATGTTCACGAGGGTCGCGTCGTAGCGGATCGTGATCCGCTTCCTGGTGTCCTCGCTGGCGGTCGTCCAGTCGTACTGGCTGGGCGCCTGGACGAGGGTGGCGAGGTAGGCGCCCTGTTCCAGCGTCAACTGCCCGGCGTCGACTCCGTAGTAGGCCTGGGCCGCGGCCTGGATGCCGTAGGCGCCGCGCCCGAAGTAGCTCGTGTTGAGGTAGCCCGCGAGGATCTCGGGCTTCTTCATCTTCTGGTCGACCTTGAGGGAGATCACCAGCTCTTTGAGCTTGCGGGTCGCCGTCTGGTCCTGGGTCAAGTAGTAGTTCTTGACGTACTGCTGGGTGATCGTGGAGCCGCCGGCCTTGCCCCGGCCGGTGGCCGTGTTCCACAGACCGCGGGCCAGACCCTTGAAGTCGACGCCCTGGTCCTTGCGGAACGACTTGTTCTCGATCGCAATGAACGCCTCCTGCACGTCCATCGGGATCTTGTCGATCGGCAGGATCTCGCGGTTGACCTTGCCCTTGCTGGCCATGATCGTGCCGTCTGCGTACTTGTAGACGTTGCTCTGCTGGAGCGCCTGCTTGTTGGGGTTCGGCTGCTCCACGTAGAAGTAGAGGGCGACCAGCGCGCCCATGCCGAGCAGGGCCAGCCCGAAGAACGTGCCCAGAACCTTCTTCCAGGTGAAGAAGCGGCGTATGCCGGTGCGTTTGCCGGTACTTCCGCTTCCCTTGGCGCCCTTCGCGCGTCCGCTCGGCGCACGCCGCGCACTGCGCTGCTGCTGCGCCTTACGCACTTCTGCTCGGCCCATCGTTCCCGCTCCGCTCGATTGCCCCCCCGACGTCAGCTCAGAAAGCTAACACCGCAGGCTGTGTCAAAAGTTGGCCAACCGTGACTAATTCCGGTCATTTCGGACGTGAGAATCAGCACCCACATCACTGGAACCGACGCCCACCTAAGCCGAAGGGTTGCCGTAGCGCAAAAAAGTGATATCACTTTGCTAGGCGGTCCGACCGACCGCGAGCTGAGAAACGGGGCAAATCATGACGAACCAAAGCGCCACCCCTGACGCAGTACGGGAGTTCACCGCGCGCAGCGTCGGCGGCGGACTGGCTCTGCTGCTCGGACTGGCAGGTCTGCTCGCGAGCGCGGGCCTGGTCGTCCTCGGCGCGCTGGCGGCCGCCGTCGCGGTCAAGGCGGTCCTCATATCGGCCGGCGTACTCCTCAGCCTCGTCTCCGTGTTCGCGATGTGCGGGCTGAACACCGTGGCTCCGGGCGAGGCCCGGGTCGTCCAGCTGTTCGGCCGCTACCGGGGCACCATCCGCACCGACGGGCTGCGCTGGGTCAATCCGCTGATGTCCCGGGACAAGATCTCCACCCGCGTGCGCAACCACGAGACGCCCGTCCTGAAGGTCAACGACGCCTACGGCAACCCGATCGAGCTGGCGGCGGTCGTGGTGTGGCGGGTCGAGGACACGGCGCGCGCCACCTTCGAGGTCGACGACTTCACGGAGTTCGTCGAGACCCAGACCGAGGCGGCGGTCCGGCACATCGCCATCGAGTACCCCTACGACGCGCACGACGAGGGCGGCCTGTCGCTGCGCGGCAACGCCGAGGAGATCACCGAGAAGCTGGCGGTCGAGCTGCACGCACGCGTGGAGGCGGCCGGCGTGCACATCATCGAGTCCCGCTTCACCCACCTCGCGTACGCTCCTGAGATCGCCTCCGCGATGCTCCAGCGCCAGCAGGCGGGCGCGGTCGTGGCGGCCCGCAAGCAGATCGTGGAGGGCGCGGTGGGCATGGTCGAGCTGGCGCTGACGCGCCTCGCGGAGCAGGACATCGTGGACCTCGACCCGGAGCGCAAGGCGGCCATGGTCTCGAACCTGATGGTCGTCCTCTGCGGCGACCGCGCCGCCCAGCCGGTGGTCAACACGGGAACCCTCTACCAGTGACCCCGGGCGGCGAGGAGAAACCGGCGGGCCGCCAGGCACGCAAGCAGGTGCTGCTGCGGCTCGACCCGCAGGTGTACGACGCGCTGGCCCGCTGGGCGGGCGAGGAACTGCGCAGTGCCAACGCGCAGATCGAGTTCCTGCTCCGCCGCGCCCTCGCCGAGGCGGGCCGCCTTCCCTCGGCCCCCGGCCCCATCCCGCGCCGGGGCCGCCCCCCGAAGCCCGCTGACTGACCCGCACGCCCCGGTGGTGCCGGAATCCCGGCACCACCGGGGCGTGCGGCGTTCCCGGGGCGCCGCCGCCCTCTCTATACACTCCGCGTATACACGCAGTGTAGAGTCGCGGACATGTCCATCGGTCACACACTCCTGGGCCTCCTCGAGGCCGGCCCGTGCCACGGCTACGACCTCAAGCGCTCCTTCGACGAGAAGTTCGGTCACGACCGGCCCCTCGCCTACGGGCAGGTCTACTCGACCATGTCCCGCCTCCTGAAGAACGGCCTCGTCGAGGTCGACGGAATGGAGAGCGGAGGCGGCCCCGAGCGCAAGCGCTACGCCATCACCGACGCCGGCATCACCGACGTCGAGGCATGGCTCTCGCAGCCCGAGAAGCCCGAGCCGTACCTCCACTCGACCCTCTACACGAAGGTCGTCCTCGCCCTGCTCACCGGCCGCCGCGCCGACGAGCTGCTGGACACCCAGCGTGCCGAACACCTGCGCCTCATGCGCATCCTGACCCAGCGCAAGCGCAAGGGCGACATCGCCGACCAGCTCGTGTGCGACCACGCCCTCTTCCACCTGGAGGCGGACCTGCGGTGGCTGGAGCTCACCGCGGCCCGCCTCGACCAGCTCGCGCGGGAGGTCCGCCGATGACGGCCCCGGCCGGTTCCCTCCTCGCCGCGACGGACCTGCGCAAGGCGTTCGGAACCACCCAGGCGCTCGACAGCGCCGAGTTCTCCATCCACCCCGGCGAGGTCGTCGCCGTCATGGGCCCCTCCGGCTCCGGCAAGTCGACCCTGCTGCACTGCCTCGCGGGCATCGTCCCTCCGGACTCCGGCTCCATCACCTACGCCGGACGCGAGCTCACCTCCATGAGCGACGGCGAGCGCAGCGGGCTGCGCCGCACCGACTTCGGCTTCGTCTTCCAGTTCGGGCAGCTCGTACCGGAGTTGACCTGCGTGGAGAACGTCGCCCTGCCGCTGCGCCTGACCGGCGTCAAGCGCAAGGAGGCCGAACGCACCGCCCAGCACTGGATGGAACGCCTCCAGGTGGAGGACCTCACCGCCAAGCGGCCCGGGGAGATCTCCGGCGGCCAGGGGCAGCGTGTGGCCGTGGCCCGCGCCCTGGTCACCCGGCCCCGGGTGGTCTTCGCCGACGAGCCCACCGGAGCCCTGGACTCCCTCAACGGCGAACTCGTCATGCAGCTGCTCACGGAGGCCGCCCGGTCCGCGAACGCCGCCGTCGTGCTCGTCACGCACGAGACGCGCGTGGCCGCCTACTCGGACCGCGAGATCGTCGTACGCGACGGCAAATCCCGCGACATGGAGCGGATCGTATGAGCCGGCTCCAGGTCTGGGCCCGCGACCTCGCCATGGGCACCCGCTTCGCCTTCGGCGGCGGCCGCGAGGGATGGATCCGCACCCTGCTCACCGGCATCGGTGTCGGTCTCGGCGTCGCGCTGCTGCTGATCAGCACCGCGATCCCCGGCGCCCTCACCGCACGGTACGAGCGCGGCGACGCGCGGTCGACGATGCACTCCGACACGGCCGACGCGCCAGGACCCGACACCCTGCTGATCGCCCGCATCGGCCAGACGTACCGCCAGAAGGACATCGAGGGGCACATGGTCCGGGCCGAGGGCCCGGACGCCCCGCTGCCTCCCGGCCTGAAGAAGATCCCGGGCCCGGGCGAGATGGCCCTCTCCCCCGCCCTGGACGAGTTGTTGAAGTCCTCCGAGGGCGCCCTGCTGCGCGAACGGCTCGACGCGAGGGTCAGCGAGGTCGTCGGCGACCCGGGCCTGGTCGGCCCCGGCGAACTGCTCTTCTACCTGGGCAGCGACACCCTCCGCAAGAACGGCCCCGAGGACTACCGCGTCGAGCGCGTCACCGGCTTCGGCTACGAGGCGGACCGCGAGAACCTCGACCCCGTCCTCATGCTGATGGTCGTCCTGACCTTCGTCGCCCTGCTGATGCCCGTCGCCGTGTTCATCGCCACCGCCGTCCGCTTCGGCGGGGAGCGGCGCGACCGCCGGCTCGCCGCGCTGCGGCTGGTCGGCGCGGACAGCAGGATGGTGCGCCGGATCGCGGCCGGCGAGGCGCTGGCCGGCTCCCTGGTCGGACTGGTGCTGGGCACCGGCTTCTTCGCCGTCGGCCGCTCCCTCGTCGGCAGCGTCAGCCTCCAGCAGCGCAGCGTCTTCCCCGCCGACCTCGACCCGGCGCCCTGGCTGGCCGTCCTGGTCGCCCTCGCGGTGCCCGCGGCGGCGGTGGCCGTGACCCTGTTCGCGCTGCGCGGTGTGGTCATCGAGCCGCTGGGCGTCGTCCGTACGACCAGGCCCTCCCGGCGCCGCATCTGGTGGCGGCTGCTGCTGCCGCTGGTCGGCCTCGGCCTGCTGGTGCCCATGGGCGGCCGCGGCAACGACCACGGCCGGTTCAACCAGTGGCAGGTCGCGGGAGGCGTGGTGCTGCTGCTGGTCGGGATCACTGTGCTGCTGCCCTGGCTGCTGGAACGTTTCGTCGCGAGGATGTCCGCCGGCCCGGTCTCCTGGCAGCTGGCCGTACGCCGGCTCCAGGTCGACACCGGCGGCGCCGCCCGCCTCGTCAACGGCATCGCCGTGGCCGTCGCGGGCGCCATCGCCCTCCAGATGCTCTTCGCGGGCGTCGAGGGCGACTACACGAAGTCGACCGGCCAGGATCCCGGCAGGGCCGCCGTCGCGGTCATGGTGCACAGCGGCGCGAGGAGCAACATGGACGGCCTCGCACAGCGGATCTCCGCCGTGCCGGGCGTCACCCGCGCGGTGCCGCTGACCTCCACGCAGGGGGCCCACCGGGTACCCGCGGAGGCGGAGACGGTCCACGTGACCATCGGCACCTGCGACGCGCTCGGCGAGGTCGCGGTGCTCGACTCCTGCAAGGAGGGCGACGCCTTCGTCCTGACCGGTTCCACCTCGACCGACGACTTCTACGGCGGCAGGGCCGAGCCCGGCGACGAGCTGTTCGTCGGCAACGTGAGGCGGTACGAGTCCGAGACGGCCGACAGCCCCGCCCCGGTCAAGTGGAAGGTCCCGGCGGGCGCCCGCACGGTCGCCAGCCGGGAGGACCCCACCGGGCAGCTGCGCAGCGGCCTGCTGGTGACCCCGTCGGCCGCACCGAAGGAGATCGGCGACTTCCCGGACATGCGGATCTTCGTCCAGGTCGACGAATCCGGTCCGGACGCCCTGGACCGGGCGCGCAACGCCGTCTTCAAGACGGACCCGTTCGTCACGGCGATGACGCTGCGGGACAGCACGCGGGCCGCCGGCTTCTCCTCGATCCGCACCGGGCTGTTCTTCGGGGCGGCCGCCGTGCTGGTCCTGATCGGCGGGAGCCTGCTCGTCTCCCAGCTGGAGCAGCTGCGCGAGCGGCGGAAGCTGCTGTCCTCCCTGGTCGCCTTCGGCACCAAGCGCTCCACGCTGAGCCTGTCGGTGCTGTGGCAGACGGCCGTGCCGATCGCGGTGGGCCTGGTGCTGGCGGCCGGTGCGGGCGTGGGGCTGGGAGCCGTGCTGATGTCGATGGCCGCCCAGCCGGTACGGATCGACTGGCCGTCGGTGCTCGGGATGACCGGCGTCGGCGCGGGCGTCGTCGCCGCGGTGACCCTGCTCAGCCTCCCGCCGCTGCTGCGGCTGATGCGCCCGGACGGCCTGCGTACGGAGTGACCGCGGCACCGCCCCCGACCCCGTACGCCCGCTCCCGGCGACGCCCCCGGCGCCCCCTAGTCGGTGGGCCAGACCGGGAGGGGGCGTACGGCTTCGCGCAGGGCCGCGGCGATCGCCCTGAACTCCTCCTGCCGGGCGGTCCCCGTGCGCATGGCCAGGGCGATCCGCCGGGAAGGCGCGGGCTCGGCGAAGTACCCGGTGGAGAGGTACTCGTTGCGGGCGGTCTCCAGCCGCAGTGCGGTGCGCGGCAACAGCGTCACCCCGAGTCCCCCTGCGACCAGCTGTACGAGGGTGGACAGTCCGGCCGCGGTCGTCGTGACGTCCGCGCCGGTCGTCCGCCCCGCCTCCCGGCAGATGTCCAGGGCCTGGTCCCGCAGGCAGTGCCCCTCGTCGAGCAGGAGCAGCTGCAGCCCGCGCAGTTCCTCCAGCGGGATGTCCCGGCGCCCGGCCAGCGCATGCTCCCGGGGGGCGAGCAGAACGAAGTCCTCGTCGAAGACGGGCAGTTCGGTCACGCCGGGGACCCCCAGCGGCACCGCCAGCAGGAGCAGGTCCAGGCGTCCGCCGCCCAGCCCCTCCAGCAGGGAGGAGGTCTGCTCCTCGTGCACCTGGAGGTCCATCCGCGGGTAGCGCCGGTGGAACAGTCCGAGCACGGTCGGCAGCAGGTACGGCGCCACCGTGGGGATCACCCCGAGCCGCAGCACCCCGGTGAAGGGGGCCCGTACCGCCTCGGCCTCCTCCAGCAGCCCGCCCATGGCATCGAGCACCACCTGCGCCCGCGCGGCGATCCGCTCGCCCGCCGGGGAGAGCAGCACCTTGCGGGTGGTGCGCTCCAGCAGCTGCACCCCGAGGGCCTCCTCCAGCGCGGAGACGGCCCCGGAGAGCGCCGGCTGGCTCATGCCGATGGCCGCGGCGGCGTCCCGGAAGTGCAGATGCTCGGCGACCGCCGCGAAGGCGCGCAGCTGAGCGAGCGTCGGCTGCTTCGCTCCTCTATTACCGACAGCCACTGATAGGTACCTCCGATCACCCACCACAAGACTAGCTATTTCCGCAATCAATGCAGCTGTGCCAGCATGTGAGACACGTCCAACCCCATCGGAAAGCCCCCAAAAAGGGTCTATTTCCATTTCGCAAGGAGAGCGCGTGCTCACTGTTGGTGACAAGTTCCCCGCCTTCGACCTGACCGCCTGCGTCTCGCTCGAGGCCGGTTCCGAGTTCGCGCAGATCGACCACAAGACCTACGAGGGCAAGTGGAAGGTCATCTTCGCGTGGCCGCTGGACTTCACCTTCGTGTGCCCGACCGAGATCGCCGCCTTCGGCAAGCTGAACGAGGAGTTCGCCGACCGCGACGCGCAGGTCCTCGGCTTCTCGCTCGACTCCGAGTACGTGCACCACGCCTGGCGCAAGGACCACGCCGACCTGCGTGACCTGCCCTTCCCGATGATGTCCGACATCAAGCGCGAGCTGTCGGCCGAGCTGGGCATCCTGGGCGAGGACGGCCTGCCGATGCGCGCCGTCTTCATCGTGGACCAGAACAACGAGATCCAGTTCTCGATGGTGACCGCCGGCTCCGTGGGCCGTAACCCCAAGGAGGTCCTGCGGGTCCTCGACGCCCTGCAGACCGACGAGCTGTGCCCGTGCAACTGGAACAAGGGTGACAGCACCATCGACGCCGGCGCGCTGCTGGCCGGTGAGTGACGGATGTCCCTCGACTCCCTGAAGTCGGCCATACCGGACTTCGCCAAGGACCTGAAGCTGAACCTCGGTTCGGTCATCGGCAACAGCGATCTCCCGCAGCAGCAGCTGTGGGGCACCGTCCTGTCCTGCGCGATCGCCGCCCGCTCCGGTCGCGTCCTGCGTGAGCTGGAGCCCGAGGCGAAGGCGAACCTCTCGCCGGAGGCGTACACCGCCGCCAAGTCCGCCGCCGCGGTGATGGCGATGAACAACGTCTTCTACCGCACCCGGCACCTGCTCTCCGACCCGGAGTACGGCACCCTGCGCGCGGGCCTGCGGATGAACGTCATCGGCAACCCGGGCGTGGAGAAGGTCGACTTCGAGCTGTGGTCGCTCGCGGTCTCCGCGATCAACGGCTGCGGCCAGTGCCTGGACTCGCACGAGCAGGTCCTGCGCAAGGCGGGCGTCGACCGCGAGACGATCCAGGAGGCCTTCAAGATCGCCTCGGTGATCCAGGCCGTCGCCGTCACCCTCGACGCCGAGGCCGCCCTCGCCGCCGAGTAGGCGCGTCCCGTACGACGCAAGGGCCCCGCGCCCCATTACGGACGCGGGGGC
>NZ_JBSGXU010000257.1:0-9539 GCF_053610205.1 Streptomyces sp. NPDC054932
GACCCGCTCAGACGCGGAACGGGCCGGTCACCTCGTAGGTGATGCCGCCGGTCGAGCTGCCGCTCGTACCGCGCTGGCTGGAGAAGTAGAGCCGGTTGCCGGCGGGCGAGAAGGCCGGGCCGGTGATCTCCGAGGAGGACTGGCCGGTGATCCGCAGGAAGGGCGCCACCACGTCGTCCGGGGTGATCACGCAGATCTCCATGTTGCCGCCGTCCTCGGCGACGTACAGGTCGCCGTAGGAGGATCCGGTGACGTTGTCGACGCCGGTCAGCGGGGCCGCGCCGCCGGGCACGAGCGAGTCGTCGTAGGCCAGCTCGTACGTGTTGTTGGTGAGGTTGAGCTGCCAGACCCGGTTGTCGCCCTTGGTGGTGAACCAGACGGTGTCGTTGGCGTAGTGGCAGCCCTCGCCCCCGTTGAACTTCTTCGAGCCGGAGACCTGGCTGCGGGTCGCGGTCGGCGATCCGTCCGGGTCCGGGACGTTCTGCCAGGTGAAGGAGCCGGAGGTGGCCGTGCCGGCCTTCAGGACCTGGAGGGTGCCGGAGGAGAGGTTGCCCCAGGTGGTCGGGACGAAGCGGTAGAAGCAGCCGTTGGTCTCGTCCTCGGTCAGGTAGACCACCTGGCGCACCGGGTCGGCGGCGGCCGCCTCGTGCTTGAACCGGCCCATCGCCGGGCGCTGCACGGCGGCGTTCACCCCGTACGGGTCGGTCTCGTAGACGTAGCCGAGGCTGACCTCCTCACAGGACAGCCAGGTGTTCCAGGGGGTCTTGCCGCCCGCGCAGTTCTGCCGGGTGTTGGAGAGGATCCGATAGGCGCCGGTGACGGTGCCGGAGGAATTGAACTTCACCGCGCTGGCGCCGCCGGAGGGGTTGATCTCCGAATTGGAGACGTAGATCCAGCCCGAGCCGTCGACGAAACACGCACCGCCGTCGGGGGCGCTGTGCCAGGTGTACGAGGTGCCGCTGACGGTCTGGCCCGAGCGGGCGATCACCCGGCTGGTGAAGCCGCTGGGGAGCATGATGCCGTTGGCGTCGGCCGCGCCGAGCGCCCCGTAGGGTCCGGCACCGGGCTGGGCGGGGGCGGCGTAGGCGGCCCCGTGCATCAACGTGCCGCCGAAGGCGGCGGCCGACGAACCGATCACTGCGCCGCGCAGGAAGGTACGACGTTCCACGGTCACTCCTGTGGGAGGAAGGCCCCGCGGCCGGTCGGACGCGGGGTCGCACGCGTCGAGGAACCTAGGAGACGCCAGTTGCCGGGGCGCCAACTCCTCATTACGCACGAGCGACCGCTCGACGTTCAATCCTCCGGCCGTGCCGCGGTGCGGCGTACGGCGGGATCCGATGCACCGAAAAAACTTCGCGGGGGAGCGATGAGTTCTCCCCGGCACCGCGGTCTACCCCTCGAAAGCACCGAGCAGCACACACCGCGCACCGCGCCGCACCGCACCCGAGAGAAGAGGGACCTCGATGTCCGCCACCATGATCTTCGTCAACCTGCCGGTCAAGGACCTGGACGCCAGCAAGGCCTTCTGGAGCAAGCTGGGCTACTCCTTCAACGCCCAGTTCACCGACGAGAACTGCGCCTCGATGGTCATCAGCGACACCATCGTCGCGATGCTCCTGGCCGAGGACCGCTACAAGGACTTCACCCACAAGGAGATCGCGGACGCGACGAAGACGTCCGAGGTGCTGCTCTGTCTGAGCGCCGACAGCCGCACCGCGGTCGACGAGCTGGTGGACGGGGCCCTGGCGGCCGGTGCCACCGAGCCCCGCCCCGCCCAGGACCACGGCGTCATGTACGGCCGCGCCTTCGACGACCTCGACGGTCACACCTGGGAGATCATGTGGATGGACCCGTCCATGATCCAGAGCTGACCGCGCTCCACCCCACGGTCACGAGGTGACCAGGTCACGAGGTCACGAGGTCACGGCGGTCCGCACCGGGTAGGTCCGGACCGCCATCTCCTCGTCGTCCAGGCAGCGCCCCGACTCCAGGTCGAAGCGCTGCTTGAGCAGCGGCGAGGCCACGAAGGGCCGCCCTCCCGCCGTCCCCACCAGCCCGCGCGAGAGCACGTGCGCCCCGGTGAAGGGGTCCTGGTTGCCGATGGCGTACGGGCGCCCCGCGCGGTCGACGAACACCGCGGCCTGGCTCCCGTCCGGCAGCAGCGCCGCGACCCCGCGCCCGGGGGTGAGCGAGGACAGCTCGCACACCGTCAGCCAGCCCTGCGCAACCTGCAGTTCCACGGTCATCGGACGGCTCCTCCTATGGTCAGGACGGCCAGGTCGGGCTTGACCTGGTCGCGCTCGGGGACGAACTTCACGGTCGGGTCGGGGGCGCCGGGCGCGTTCACGAAGGACACGAACCGGCGCAGCCGCTCCGGGTCCTGGAGCGTCTCGGCCCATTCGTCCCGGTAGTGCGCCACGTGGTCGGCCATCAGGGCCTCCAGCTCCGCGCACAGCCCGAGCGAGTCGTGCACGACCACGTCCCGCAGGTGCGCGAGGCCGCCCTCCAGCCGATCCAGCCAGGTGGAGGTCCGCTCCAGCCGGTCCGCGGTGCGGATGTAGAACATCAGGAACCGGTCGATCAGCCGGATCAGCTCCGCGTCCGACAGGTCCTGGGCCAGCAGATCGGCGTGGCGCGGAGTGGCCCCGCCGTTCCCGCCGACGTACAGGTTCCAGCCACTCGCCGTCGCGATGACGCCGAAGTCCTTGCTCTGCGCCTCCGCGCACTCGCGGGCGCAGCCGGAGACCGCCGACTTGAGCTTGTGCGGGGCGCGCAGCCCCCGGTAGCGCAGCTCCAGGTCGATGGCCATCCGGACGCTGTCCTGGACGCCGTAGCGGCACCAGGTCTGCCCCACGCAGGACTTCACCGTGCGCAGGGCCTTGCCGTACGCGTGTCCGGACTCGAACCCGGCGTCGACGAGCCGCGCCCAGATCCGCGGGAGCTGGTCCACGCTCGCACCGAAGAGGTCGATGCGCTGTCCGCCGGTGATCTTCGTGTAGAGGCCGAAGTCGCGGGCCACCTCGCCGATCACGATCAGTTTGTCGGGAGTGATCTCGCCGCCGGGGATGCGCGGGACGACCGAGTAGGAGCCGTTGCGCTGCAGGTTCGCGAGGAAGTGGTCGTTGGTGTCCTGCAGGGCGGCCTGCTCACCGTCCAGGACGTAGCCGCTCGCGCCGAGGGTCGGGGCGAGCGAGGCGATGATCGAGCCGACGGTGGGCTTGCAGACCTCGCAGCCGTCGCCGCCGCGGGCCTCGGGGCGGCCGTGGCCGTCGAGCAGCTCCTCGTACGAGGTCAGCCGGCGGGTGCGGACGATCTCGTAGAGCTCGGCCCGGGTGAAGGGGAAGCAGCCGCACAGCCCCTTGTCGGCGGCTGCGGGCAGCAGCTGCCCGATCACCTTGACGCAACTGCCGCAGCCGGTGCCCGCCTTGGTGCACTTCTTGACCTCGGAGAGGGTGGCGCAGGCGGCGATGGCCTTCTTGGTGACGTTGTGGCAGGAGCAGATCACCGCGTGGTCGGGGAGCGCGGACGGGCCGAGCGCGACCGGGGCGCCGACCCCGGCGGGCAGCACCAGCTGCTCGGGGGCCACGGGCGGGACGCTGCCGGTGAGAGGGCGCAGCAGGCCGTACGAGTCCGCGTCGCCGACCAGGACCCCGCCGAGGAGGACCCCGTCGGGCGAGACGACCAGCTTCTTGTAGACGCCGGAGCGGGAGTCGGACCAGACGACGTCGAGGCTGCCGTCGGTGGTGCCGTGGGCGTCGCCGAAGGAGGCCACGTCCACGCCGAGCAGCTTGAGCTTGGTGGAGAGATCGGCTCCGGTGAACTCCTTCTCGCGCCCCAGCAGATCGTCGGCAGCGGTCTCGGCCATCTCGTAGCCGGGGGCGACCAGCCCGTAGACCCGGCCGTCCACGGCGAGGGCGCACTCGCCGATGGCGTAGACGTGCGGGTCGGAGGTGAGGCAGCGGGCGTCGACCGCGATGCCGCCGCGCTCGCCGACGTCCAGTCCGGCGTCACGGGCCAGCTGGTCGCGGGGGCGGACGCCGGCGGAGAAGACGACGAGGTCGGTGTCGACGGTGGAGCCGTCGGAGAGCCGCATTCCGCTGACCCGGCCGTCCTCGCCGGTCACCACCTCCTGGGTGCCGACCCCGGTGTGGACGGTCAGGCCCATGGACTCGATGGTGCGCAGCAGGGCCGCGCCGCCGCCCTCGTCGACCTGTACGGGCATCAGGCGCGGGGCGAACTCGACGATCCGGGTGTCGAGGCCCAGCCCCTGGAGGGCGCCGGCGGCCTCCAGCCCGAGCAGACCGCCGCCGACGACCGCGCCGGAGCTCCGGGTCTTCGCGTACTCCTCGATGGCGAGGAGGTCCTCGATCGTGCGGTAGACGAAGCAGCCGGGGGCGTCCTTGCCCGGGACCGGCGGTACGAAGGGGTAGCTGCCGGTGGCCAGCACCAGGACGTCGTACGGGAACACCTGCCCGGAGCGGGAGGTGACCGTGCGGGCGGCCCGGTCGATGTGCTCGGCGGGGTCGTCGAGGTGGAGGGAGATGCCGTGCTGCTCCATGAACCCGGCGGGCGTCATGGACAGGTCCTCGGGGGTGCTGCCGGAGAAGTACGCGGTCAGGTGCACGCGGTCGTAGGCGGGCCGCGGCTCCTCGCAGAGCACGGTGATCCGGTGCGTGGCGGTGACCCCGCGCTCGGCGAGTGCCTCCAGGTAGCGCTGGCCGACCATGCCGTGCCCGATGAGCACGATCGTGGGCAGGGGCTCGGTCATGTCAGTGGCCTCCGTCGTCGGTGAGCAGGTGGAACAGGTCGTCCGGTGATTCCCCGCCCTCCCAGGTGCGGGCGAGGGCCCCCACGGTGGAGAGCTCGCCGAGCAGCACGCCGCCGACGAGGCGGTCGCCCCGCAGGACGACCTTCCGGTAGGTCCGGCGCGTGGCGTCGGCGAGGCGGACCACGTCGTCGCCGGGCAGGGGGGTGGTCTCGCCGAAGGCGGCGAGATCGAGGGACCGGTCCCCCTCGGTGGTGAGGGTGAGGCGGGTGAGGGCGCGGGTGCCGGTGTACCGCGCGCCGGCGCCGGTGAGGAACGCGGCGAGGGCTTCGGCCTGTTCCAGGGCGGCGCCCGCGAGGCCGTACACCTGGCCGGCGTGTTCGGCGCAGTCGCCGATGGCGTGGATGTGCGGGTCGCTGGTGCGCAGGTGGTCGTCGACCACGATGCCGGTACGGACATCCAGTCCGGCGGCCTGGGCGAGGCCGGTGCGGGGGCGGACGCCGCAGGCGAGCACGACGACATCGGCATCGAGCCGGTAGCCGTCGGAGAGCTCGACCCCGGTGACCTTGCGCTGCCCCTGCGCGGCGCCGCTGCCGGGGCTCCGCCCCGGGCCCCGCGCCTCGAACGCCGGAGGGGCCGGATCCTGCCCCGGCAGAGGTGCCGCGGAGGTGATCAGGCCGCGGACCCGGCATTCCGTGTGGATCTCCACGCCGAGTGAGGTCAGGTGCCCGTGCAGCAGGGCGGAGGCGTCCGCGTCCAGTTGGCGCTCCATCAGCCGCTCGCCCTGCTGGGCGAGGACCACCTGCGCCCCGCGTACGGCCAGCGCCCGGGCCGCCGAGACGCCCAGCAGGCCCCCGCCGATCACCACCGCGCGGACCCCGGGGCGTACCGCCGCCGAGAGCGCCACGCAGTCGTCCATCGTGCGGAACGCGTGCACGCCGTCCGGGAGCGTCCGTCCCTCGGGTTCGAACAGCCCGCGCAGCGGCGGGAGCACCGCGTTCGAACCGGTGGCCAGCACCAGCGTGTCGTACTCCGCCACCGTGCCGTCGTCGCAGTGCACGGCCCGCTCCACGCGGTCCACGCGCACCGCCCGGACCCCCTGGCGCAGTGCCGGGCCGGGTGCCGGGAGCGCGGTCACCTCCGGCGCGTACCGGCCCGCGAGGACCTCGGCGAGCAGGACCCGGTTGTACGGCACGTGGGTCTCCTCGCCGAGGACGGTCACCGTCGCGGCCGGGCCGAGCCGCTGCGCGAGCCGCAGGCCCGCGAGGCCGCCGCCGATCACCACCACACGCTTGTCCGAGGTCATGCCACGAGCGTGCGCGGCCGCTGTTTCCCCACGGCATCGCCTCTGTTACCCGGACGGAACGCCGACCTCAGCGCCCGGGTTAAGGGTCGGTGAGGCCTTCCTCAAGGCCGCCTTAAGGGTCATCAGGGCCGCCACCTGCGCCCTTAGCGTGATCCGTATGCGAGATGCGGTGGTGCGGGTGAGGGGCGGGATGCTGGGCGGTGCGGGGGTGGTGATCCTGCTCTGGGCGGCGCAGGTGCGGCCCTCGGCCCGGCCCGACGCGCTGTTCGCCACCGCCGCGCACCTGTCCGGCCTGCTCGCCGGCTACGGGGTACTGGTGCTGCTGTTCCTGATGGCCCGGGTACCCGCCGTCGAGCACGGGGTCGGCGCCGACCGGCTCGCCCGCTGGCACGCCTTCGGCGGCCGGTACGTACTGCTCCTCATCTTCGGGCACGGGCTCTTCGCCCTGCTCGGATACGCCGTGCACGAGGGAATCGACGTGGTCTCCGCCGTCTCGGAGCTGCTCGGCTACCCCGCGCTCGCCGCCGCCGCGGCCGGGACCGTCCTCCTGGCCGCGGTCGGTGTGACCTCCGCCCGTGCGGTACGCCGCCGGGTGCCGCACGAAACCTGGCGCGGGGTGCACCTGCTCGTCTACCTCGCCGCCGCCCTCGCCTTCGGGCACCAGCTGGCCGGGCCCGATCTGGCCGCGGCCGCCTGGTTCTGGGCCCTCGCCCACACCGTGGTCGCCGTCCTGCTGGTCTGGTACCGCGCCGTGGTTCCCGTACGGCAGGCCCTGCGGCACGCGCTGCGGGTCGCGGACGTCCGGGTCGAGGGGCCCGGGGTGGTCTCGGTCGTCGTCTACGGGCAGCGCCTCGCGGAACTGCGCGCGGAGCCGGGCCAGTTCCTGCGCTGGCGGTTCCTCCAGCGGCGGCTGTGGCACACGGCCCTGCCGTTCTCGCTGTCCGCGCCGGTCCGCGGGAACGCCCTGCGGATCACCGTCAAGGGGCTCGGCGGCCACTCCCGCCGGATCCGCCGGCTGCGCCCCGGGACGCGGGTCCTGGCCACCGGGCCGTTCGGCGCGCTCACCGCCGCCCGGCGGACCCGGCCCAAGGTGCTGCTGATCGCGGGCGGGGTCGGGATCACCCCGATGCGGGCCCTGTTCGAGACGCTCCCCGGGGGCCCGGGGGACATCACGCTGCTCTACCGGGCCGGTGCGGAGGAGCACCTGGTCCTGCGGGCCGAGCTGGAGGCCATCGCCGCCGAGCGGCAGGCCGGTCTGCACTATCTCCTTGGGCCGTCCGGCGCGGCGTACGACCCCCTGGCCCCGCAGGCGCTGGCCGCACTCGTGCCGGACCTGACCGAGCACGACGTGTACCTGTGCGGGCCGCCGGGGATGGCCGGGGCGACCCGGGCCGCACTGCTGAGGGCCGGGGTGCCGGCCGGTCGTATCCATTCCGAGTGCTTCAGCTTCTGAACCGGCCTCTGAACCGGCTTCCGGGCCGAGCGCCCGGACCGCGCCCGCTGCCCACCGCCGCATCCCCCGCGTTCCCCGAGGAGTCACCGCCCCATGCGTCACCCGCTGCACGTCGCCCTCTCCGTCCCCGTCGGCGCCGAGGCTCCGGCGGTGGCCCGGCACCGCAAGCCGCGCGGCCCCTCGCCGGTGCGGGCCGTGTTCGCCGCGCTGGCCTCCGTACCGCCCGCACGGCGGCTGGCGGCGGGGCTCGGGGCGGCCAGTGTGCTGGCCGCGAGCGTGCTCACGGCGGTCGTGGACCCGGCGGCGCCGGTGGCCCCGGACCGGGTGCCGGCCCGGCAAAGCTCAACGTTTGCGCAAGTTTCCGGGGATTGATGGTCACTGCACCCAACTGCTCCATAGGGTCGAGCCGTGCCTGACATATCAACGACCATGATCATCGTCCTGTGCGTGGCCGCCGCGGCCGCCGGCTGGATCGATGCGGTGGTGGGCGGCGGCGGCCTGCTGCTCCTGCCCGCCCTCCTGCTCGGCCTGCCGAACGCCCACCCCGCCACCGTCCTCGGCACCAACAAGGCCGTGGCCATCGTCGGTACCGCCGGCGCGGCGGTGACGTTCGCCCGCAAGGCCCCGGTGAACATGAAGCTGGCCGTCCGCATCGGCGTGGCCGCACTCGCCGGCTCGATGGGCGGCGCCGCGCTCGCGGGCGGCATCAGCAAGGACGCGCTGCGCCCGCTGATCATGGTGGTACTCGTGATCGTCGCGGGTGTCGTCATCTTCAAGCCGGGCTTCGGCGCCGCCCCCTCGACCGCACCCGTCAGCCGGCAGCGGGTGCTGCTCGCCATCGGGCTCGCGGGCCTCGGCATCGGCTTCTACGACGGCCTCATCGGGCCCGGAACCGGCACCTTCCTCGTGCTCGCGCTCACGGCGCTGCTCCACGTCGACCTGGTCACCGCCTCCGCCACCGCCAAGATCGTGAACTGCTGCACCAACGGCGGTGCGCTCGCGATGTTCGCCTACCAGGGCATGGTGCTGTGGCAGCTGGCCGCGCTGATGGCGGTGTTCAACCTGGCCGGCGGCATGATCGGCGCCGGTATGGCGCTCAAGAAGGGCAGCGGCTTCGTGCGCGGCGTGCTGCTGACCGTGGTGGGCGCGCTGGTGATCAAGCTGGGCCTGGAGCAGTGGGGCTGAACCACCGCCCGGACACCCCCTGGGTCGTGTCCGCAAAGTCCCGTCTGCTCGGCGGGGCTCCCTAGTAGGTGCCGGTGAGGTGCGCGAAGACGACCACGTTGCCGCGGTAGCCCGTGCGCGGGGAGAAGCCGCCGCCGCAGGTGATCACCCGTAGCTCGGCGTGCACCGAGGGCCCGTACACGCGGGTGTCCGGGAAGGACTCGGCGTCGTAGACCTCGACCGCGTGGACCGTGAACACCGCCGTACGGCCGTCCGCGCGCGGGATCTCGATCGAGGCCCCGCGGCGCAGCGCGCCCAGGTGGTAGAAGACCCCCGGCCCGGCGGCGTCGTCCACGTGCCCGGCGATGACGGCGGTGCCGGTGGCGCCCGGGGTGGTGCCCTCGCGGTACCAGCCGGCCAGGTCGCGCCGGTCGGGGGGAGGCACTTCGAGGCTGCCGCCCGGATCCAGGCCGAGCCCGGTCAGCGGGGCGTCGACCCGGATGGAGGGGATCCGGATCCGGCCCGGCGGGGAACCGGGGAGCGGGGCGATACCGGGGCCCACCACGCCCGCGGCGGTCAGCGCTTCGGCGGGGGAGGGCAGCGGCGGTCCGACGGGTTCGCGGGAACCGCTGGTCATGAGCCAGATGCCGACGCAGGCGGCGAGCGCGACGAGTCCGCCGTGGCGGGCGGTGGGGGTGCGGGTCACTCGATTCGAGGGGCGCACTCCGGATCCGGGGCGGTCTCCGGGCGTGGACCGGGGCTGCCGGTCGCGGCCCCGAACGCCACCGAAATCGCCACCCATGCCTACCCCCTCGGCTTCCGTTTCGGGGTCGATGACCGTCGCCCGGCCC
>NZ_JBSGXU010000258.1:0-9530 GCF_053610205.1 Streptomyces sp. NPDC054932
GGCCCGCGCCGTCCGCCCGGCCCGCCGGGCCCCGCACCCGGATCCGGCAGGGCCGCCCGGCGCCGGCGGGTCAGCAGCGCACCCGCCCCGCCGGCCACCCCGCCCCAGAGCGCGCCCAGTACCAGCGCGTACGGAACGTCCCCGCGCAGTTCCACCCCCGCATCCACCGCGTCCACGCCCAGCACCGCGAGCGAGGCGTTCGCCGAGAACCCCGTCAGCCACACCAGCACCGCGAGGGTCACCCCGGTGACGGCCGACAGCCGGGCCGCGCACCCCAGGACCCCGCGCCCGGGAGTCCGTACGGCTGCCAGCACCCCGGCGTAGAGGAGCAGCAGGGCCGCCCCCACGACCAGCAGCCAGACCCGCTCGTCGTACTCGGCGAGCCGTGCCACCGTCACCGGCTCCCGCGCGGAGACCGCGAGCAGATCGTCCAGCGGATCCGGCAGCAGCCGGGCCGGAGCCCCCGTGACCCCGCCGCGCAGCGGCACGAACAGCCCCAGCAGCACCCCCAGTGCGCTCCCGTTCGGCGCCCCCAGCAGCGCACCGCCCAGCACCCGCCGCGGATGCTCGTCGCCCAGCGCGGCCCACACCGCCGCGGCCCACCCGGCCGCCACCGCGACCAGCAGCATCGCCACCGCCGCCGAGGCGGCCGGACGCAGCCGGGCCAGCGCCGCCGGCCCGCGCCGGGAGACCAGCAGCGCGACCGCGAGTACGGCGAGCACCCACAACCCCGCGCCCGCCAGGGTCGGTCCGGACTCCACCGAGAACCCCACCCGGGTCCGGGTCTCGATCAGGTCCCCGATGCGGTCCGGGAGCAGCCCGCCGATGTCCCCGATCCCCGGGATCCCGACCTTCGCCGGGGTCCTGGGCAGCGGCGCCGTCCCGTCGAGGGTGACCACGTCGTGCCCGGCCCACGCCAGCCCGCCCGCGGCCCCGGCGAACAGCGCCGCGAGGGCCGCGACCCTGGCCGCCGTCTCCGCGTGGCCCGCCCCGGCCCGCAGCGAACGCAGGAACAGCAGTGCCAGGACCAGTGCTCCGGCCAGCGACACCCCCAAGGGCATGACGTCCAGGGAGGTTTCGGCTCCCGCCCCCGTGACTCCGAAGACCGAGACGTCACCCGAGGGGGTCACGGTTCCGCCGACCGCGAGGACCACCGTGGCGGCCGTCATCGCCCCGAGCGAGCCGCCGGAGGCGTCGGCGCCCAGCAGGTGCAGTCCGAAGCCGGCCACTCCCGCCATCACGATCAGGGACCAGCCCACGGTGGCGACGGCGGACAGGAGCACGTCTCCCCAACGAATGCGGCGCATACGGTGAACCCCCGATGCCTACCGAGCGGTACGCGACGGGACCACCGGGCGAGAAGTCCCGTATCTCACTCTCCGGGTGACTTTCGACCCCGTCAACGGCCGGTCGTAGACACCCCGGCAAGGCCCGGATTCCACATACGGCTGTGGGCCTGAAATAGTTCCCCCGGATGTTCGCCATCCCTAGACTCCCTGACGTCATGGGGGATTCTCGGGGGACTTAAGTGGGGCTGGAGTGCCGGAACTCGTACTTGAATTGAATGGAAGGACCTGGACGCTCGATCCGTCCAGGTCGTACTCGCTGGGGCGCGACCCCCAGGGAGACGTGGTGATCGACGATGCCCGGGTGTCGTGGCGCCATGCCACCATCACCTGGAACGGCCGGGGTTGGGGCATCGAGGACCACGGCAGCACCAACGGCACCTACGTGCACGGGGCGAGGGTCCAGCAGACCGAGCTCGTGCCCGGCACGCCGGTCCACCTGGGCAACGCGACGGACGGTCCGCGGCTGAATCTGAGCGCCGCCGCGGCTGCCACGCCGCAGCCGGCCGTGGCGCAGCAGGCCCCGCACGCCCAGGCCCAGGCGTACGCCCAGCCGCAGGCCCCGGCCTACCAGGCCCCGCAGCAGCAGCCCCAGCAGCAGGCCTGGGAACAGCAGCAGTACGCGCAGCAGCAGGCCCACCTCCCGCAGCAGCAGGGCGGCGGCGCAGGTCCGGTGCAGGGCGGCGTGCCGGCCTACGGGGACCGCAGCCCGACGACGTTCCACCAGCTCTCGCTGGGCCACGTCATGCGGATCGGCCGTGCGCTGGAGAACGAGCTGGTCGTCTCCGACCTCCAGGTCTCCCGCCATCACGCCGAGTTCCGCTCGATGCCCGGCGGCCGCTTCGAGATCCACGACCTCGGCAGCCACAACGGCACCTACGTCAACGGCCAGCCGCTGCCGAAGTCCGGCACCGTGCTGCTCGGCCCGAACGACATCGTCGGCGTCGGTCACTCGACGTTCCGGATCGTCGGGGACCGCCTCGAGGAGTTCGTCGACACCGGCGAGGTCTCCTTCTCGGCCCGCCACCTCACGGTGACGGTCGACGGCGGCAAGCAGATCCTCAAGGACGTCACCTTCGGCGTCCCGGAGAAGTCGCTGATCGGTGTCATCGGACCGTCCGGCTCCGGCAAGTCCACCCTGCTCAAGGCGCTGACCGGCTACCGGCCCGCCGACCAGGGCGACGTCCTCTACGACAACCGCAACCTGTACAAGCAGTTCGCGGAGCTCCGCCAGCGCATCGGCCTGGTCCCGCAGGACGACATCCTGCACAAGGAGCTGAAGGTCCTCACGGCCCTGAAGTACGCGGCCAAGCTCCGCTTCCCGGGCGACACCGCCGAGTCCGAGCGCGCCGCCCGCATCGACGAGGTGCTGCGCGAGCTCAAGCTCGACATCCACAAGGACAAGAAGATCACCGCGCTCTCGGGTGGTCAGCGCAAGCGCGTCTCCGTGGCCCTGGAGCTGCTCACCAAGCCCTCGCTGATCTTCCTGGACGAGCCCACCTCGGGCCTCGACCCGGGCATGGACCGCGACGTCATGCAGCTGCTGCGCGGCCTCGCCGACGACGGCCGTACGGTCCTCGTCGTCACCCACTCCGTCGCCGAGCTGGCCATCTGCGACAAGCTGCTGGTCATGGCCCCGGGCGGTTCGGTCGCGTACTTCGGCCCGCCGGACGAGGCGCTGAACTTCTTCGGCTACACCACGTGGGCGGACGTGTTCTCGGCCTTCGAGAACTACCGCGACTACGACTGGGCCGGCCGCTGGAAGGGCTCCCAGCACTACCAGCTGTACGCCGCCGACATCGACGCGGTCGCCCCGCAGTCCGTCGCGATGCCGTCGCCGCAGCAGATGATGCCGCCCAAGCCGCAGGGCTGGGGCTCGCAGCTGTGGACGCTGATCCGCCGCTACGTCTCGGTGATTGCCTCCGACAAGGGCTTCATCGGCCTGATGCTGATCCTGCCCGCGGTCCTCGGCGTGGTCTCCACGGTCATCCCGGCGACCTTCGGCCTCGCGCCGCCGACGCCGCCGTCCCAGTTCAACGGCGACGCCGGCACGATCATGCTGATCCTCGCGGTCGGCATGTGCTTCTCGGGCGCGGCCAACTCGGTGCGTGAGCTGATCAAGGAACGCGTCATCTACGAGCGGGAGCGTGCGACCGGCCTGTCCCGGTCGGCGTACCTCATGTCGAAGGTGATCGTCCTCGGTGTCATCACCGCCATCCAGGGCGTGATCATCTGCGGGATCGGCTTCTTCCCGCGCGACCTGCCCACCGAGGGCCTGCTGATGCCGCCGGCCGTCGAGCTCTGCCTGTCGGTCATCGCGCTCGGCTTCACCTCGATGATGTTCGGCCTGGTGATCTCCTCGCTGGTGAAGACCGCTGAGAAGACCATGCCGCTGCTGGTCATGTTCGCGATCGTCCAGGTCGTCTTCACCGGCATCCTCTTCCAGGTTTACGACTCGCCGGGCCTGGAGCAGTTCGCCTGGCTGATGCCGTCCCGCTGGGCCGTCGCCGCCGCCGGCACCACGCTGAACCTCGGCAAGCTCATGCCGCCGTGGGACCGCGACAACCCGACCAACACCGACCCGCTCTGGGACGCCACGGTCGGCCAGTGGAGCCTGAACATCACCATCCTGCTGCTCCTCGGCATCGCCTGCGGCTTCGCGGTCCAGCGCCTGCTGCGCCGCCACGAGCCCGAGGTCATGCGCGCGGGCAAGTAGGGCGCGGGCAGGCAGTGGGCGCGGGGGCGGGACGCCCGCCCGCACGCACGGCAAAACGCCTCAGGGCGGCATCCGGGAATCCGGGTGCCGCCCTGAGGCGCATGGGGACGGGTTGCGCCCAGGCCTCAGTAGGCGCTGTTGACGTTGTCCATGGAGCCGTAGCGGTCGGCCGCGTAGTTGCAGGCGGCGACGATGTTCGCGACCGGGTCGTACTGGTCGAACTTGGTGCCCTTGACGTGGTACGCCTTGAAGGTCGGCAGGATGACCTGGAGCAGACCCTTGCTGGGGATGCCGTTCTGGGCGTTGATGTCCCAGTTGTTGATCGCCATCGGGTTGCCGCTGGACTCACGCATGATGTTCTTGTGAATGCCGGCGTAGGTGCCCGGAATGCCCTCCTTCTTCATGATGAAGAGGGCTTCCTTGATCCAGCCGTCCAGGTTGTTCGCGAAGACGGGGGTGCGGGCGGCGGACCGGCTGGCGGCCGCCTTCTGCTCGCGGTCCTTCTTCGCGGCGGCCTCGGCCTTGGCCTTGGCTTCGGCGTCGGCCTTGGCCTTGACCGCGGCGGCAGCCTTCGCGTTCGCGGTGGCGATGACCTGCTGCGCGGAGAGGTGGTGCTGCAGCGCCTTGACCTGCGTGCCGCCCACGGCCTGGGTCCAGGCGACAGGGGCGGCGTTGACCGTCTCGGCCTCCGCGGCGCCGGCCGGGACCAGGGAGAAGGCGACGGCGGCGGCGCTCAGCGTGGCGACACCGGCGATGGACAGCTTGTGTGCCTTCGTCAGACGACTGTGACCGGGGGTGCGGGAAGCAGACATGGCGGGGCAACCTCTTCGAATAGCGGGAGTCGCAGGAAGGCGCTTTGTGGATCCGGGGATCCGCGGTGCTGTGCGACGGGAGCAATTCTTAGCGGCGGCAAAATCCTGTGGCAAAGGTGTGACGTACGATCCCGCTTAGTGGATCACGCACGGGCGCCGAGGCCCGATCTCGGGCCCCGGCGCTAGGTGGGACAGCACTGACAGGGGCTTTATCCGTCCACTAGGCAGCTTCGTAAGTGATGTGGGTCCTATGTGCGGGGTCACATCGGGCACGTAACGGTTTCACCGTGCGTTGCTCCCGCAATGCACTTGGTCACGGTTCTCATCCTTGAGTAGCAGATGGACGTCCCCGAACTCGTGCCAGAGGCAGAGCCGGGCCAGCGCCTCGGCATACCCGAGCCGTACGGCGGCCCGCCCCGCGACCGCCTCCAGCATCAGCAGATGGGACGCCTCGGGCTCGTGCAGCCCGGTCAGCAGCCCGTCCACCACCCGCACCCCGCGCTCCGGGGTCACCACGAGATCGGTCCACCCGGCGGCCTGGCGGACCCGCCCCCCGGCGTCCGCGGCCGACTCCAGGGCCCGTACCGCAGTGGTCCCCACCGCGATCACCCGCCCTCCGGTGGCCCGCGCGGCGTTCACCAGGGCCGCCGTCGTGGGGGACACCTCGTACCGCTCCGGGTACGGCGGCTCGTGCGCCTCCTGCGAGGCCACCCCCGTGTGCAGGACCAGCGGGGCGAACTGCACCCCCCGGCTCACCAGCCGCGCCACCAGCTCCGCCGTGAAGGGCCGGCCGGCGCTCGGCATCTCCGCCGAGCCCGCCCCGTCGGGCGCCGGCACCGCGAACACCGTCTGATGGGCCGAGAGCGGCTGGTCCCGCGCCGTGTACGCGTACCGGATCGGCCGCCCGTGCGCCCGCAGCAGCTCCGGGACCCCGTACGGCGCGGGGAGGGGCCGCGCCCACCACAGCCGGTCCGCGCCCGCCGCCAGTGGCTCCTCCAGGACCAGCCGGCCCCCGCCCGGCAGCTCCACCACCGCCCCGGCCGGCCCGCCGGCGCGCGGCCCGGTCGTCCCCCCGCCGGCCGGGCTGCGCAGCTCCACCGCCCAGCGGCCCCCGTCGCCCCGGGTCGAGAAGTGCACCACCAGGTCCTCGCCGCCCAGCCGGGCGTCCACGGCGGCCGCCAGCGTGGTGGAGGTGTTCACCACGAGTACGTCGCCCGGCCGCAGCAGCTCCGGGAGCTCCCGGAAGGGGCGCAGCGTCACCGGTTCGGTGCCCCGGGACACCAGCAGCCGCACGGCGTCCCGCCCCAGCCCCGGCCCACGCTGCTCGGCCGGGATCCGGGCCGAAAGATGCGGTGGAATGTCCGTTATATACAGTCCTGTTTTCTGCAGGGCCCGATGCGCGCTCACCGCCCGGCCCCCGAGCTCGCCCCGGCGGCCGTCCCCGCGGCCGTCCCCGCGGACGGGGCGGGGCCCGCCTGCGCCGCCAGCTCCTGTGCCGTGTACCGCCCGCTGGGCAGCGCCCGATCCACGAGCTGCAGCAGCGCCGGAGCCACCTCCTCCGGCGTCGGCAGCCCCGCCAGGTCCTCGCCGGGCTCCGCCGCCGCCATCATCCGCGTGCGCATCGAACCGGGGTCCGCCGACCACACCCGCAGCCCGGGCTCCTCCACCGCCAGTACGGCCGACAGCAGATCCCCCGCCGCCTTGGTCGCCCCGTACGCCCCCCACGTCGCGTACGGCACCACCGCCGCGTCCGAGCTGATGTTCAGCACCGCCCCGGCGCTCCCGCCCGCCCCCGCCCGCGAGGCCCGCAACAGCGGCAGCCCCTCCTGGACCAGCCCCAGCGGCGCCACCACATTGACCTCGAACGCCTCCCGCAGCCCGGCCGGCGCGTGCTCCGCCAGCGGCACCAGCGGCTCGGCCCCGAGCACCCCCGCGTTGTTCACCAGCAGGTCCAGCCCGCCCAGCTCCCGCGCCGCGGCCACCAGTGCCGCCCGGTGGGCCGCCGAGGACACGTCCCCGGCCACCGCCACCACCCTCCCCCCGGCCGCCCTCACCAGCCCGGCCGCGGTCTCCTCCAGCGCCGCCGCACCCCGCGCGCCCAACACCAGGTCCCAGCCCCGTGCCGCCAGCTCCCCGGCCAGTGCCCGGCCGAGTCCCCTGGACGCCCCCGTCACGATCGCCACCGACATGACAACACCCTCGTCTTCCGTTTCCCGATCAGCAGATGCCCCCAACCTAGGAACGGCCCGCCCCCGCCGCGTCGGCCGCGAGCCCCACCCCCGCAGGTCCCTTCGACCTACGTCCACGGCCCGATCCCGCAGGTCACGGCCACGGGTACGGTGAGGCCATGACCGGTAGCCCCCCGCACGGCGGGACCTCCGGCGGCCTGGCCGCCGTGAGCACCGCACTGCTCGCCATGAGCCGCCGCCTGGAGGTCCGCGACGTCCTGCGCACGATCGTCGTGTCCGCCCGCGAACTCCTGGACGCCGAGTACGCGGCCCTGGGCGTCCCGGACGACCACGGCGGCTTCGCCCAGTTCGTCGTCGACGGCATCAGCGCCGAGCAGTGGCGCCGCATCGGCCCGCTGCCCCGCCAGCACGGCATCCTCGCCGCGATGCTCCACGAGGGAGGCCCCGAGCGGCTGACCGACGTCCGCAAGGACCCGCGCTTCGAGGGCTGGCCGGCCGCCCACCCGGAGATGTCCGACTTCCTCGGCATGCCGGTCCGGGACGGCGAGGAGACCCTCGGCGCCCTCTTCCTCGCGAACAAACGCGGCCCCCGCGGGTTCACGGACGAGGACCAGGAACTCCTCTCCCTCCTCGCCCAGCACGCGGCCATCGCCCTCACCAACGCCCGGCTCTACGAGCGCAGCCGCGAGCTGACCATCGCCGAGGAGCGCTCCCGGCTCGCCCACGAGCTGCACGACGCCGTCAGCCAGAAGCTCTTCTCGCTCCGCCTCACCGCCCAGGCTGCCGCCGCCCTCGTCGACCGCGACCCGGACCGGGCCAAGGACGAGCTCCAGCAGGTGGCCGCCCTGGCCGCGGAGGCCGCCGACGAACTGCGCTCCGCCGTGACCGAGCTGCGCCCGGCCGCGCTGGACGAGGACGGACTCGTCGCCACCCTGCGTACGCACGTCCACGTGCTCGACCGCGCCCACACCGCGCACGTCACCTTCACCTGCGAGGGCGTACGGGCCCTGCCGGCGACCCAGGAGGAAGCGCTGCTCCGCGTCGCCCAGGAGGCCCTCCACAACGCCCTGCGTCACTCGGGCGGCGACCGCGTCGAGGTCACCCTGGCCCGGACGCCTGCCGGCGGCGCGGTCCTCAAGGTCCTCGACACCGGCAAGGGCTTCGACCCCCGGACCGTCCGCCGGGCGGGCCGTCACCTGGGCCTGGTCTCCATGCGGGACCGCGCGAGCGGCGTCGGCGGCAGCCTCGCCGTGCACTCGGAGCCCGGTCGGGGCACCACGATCGAGATGGAGGTCCCCGGTGGCTGACGGCACGGGCCGCAGTGGCAGCGGCATTCGCGTACTGCTGGTCGACGACCACCAGGTGGTCCGGCGGGGCCTGCGCACCTTCCTGGAGATCCAGGAGGACATTGAGGTGGTCGGCGAGGCCTCCGACGGCGAGGAGGGCATCGCCCGCGCCGAGGAGCTGCGGCCCGACGTGATCCTGATGGACATCAAGATGCCGGGCACGGACGGCATCGAGGCGCTGCGCCGACTGCGCGAGCTGGCGAACCCGGCCAGGGTGCTGATCGTCACCAGCTTCACGGAGCAGCGGACCGTGGTCCCGGCCCTGCGGGCCGGAGCGGCGGGGTACGTCTACAAGGACATCGACCCCGACGCGCTGGCCGGAGCCATCCGGTCCGTCCACGCGGGCCACGTGCTGCTCCAGCCCGAGGTGGCGGTGGCCCTGCTCTCCCAGGAGGACCAGGGCGCCCCGGCGGGCCGGCCCGGCTCGCTGACCGACCGGGAACGCGAGGTGCTGGGCCTGATCGCCGACGGCCGCTCCAACCGGGAGATCGCCCGCGCCCTGGTCCTGTCCGAGAAGACGGTCAAGACCCACGTGTCGAACATCCTGATGAAGTTGGACCTTTCCGACCGGACGCAGGCCGCATTGTGGGCGGTCAGGCACGGAATCGCGGACTGATCGGAGGCAAATCGGATCGTCTCGTTCCGGACTGAGATTCATACGGTCGGGTGTATGTAGCCCACATGGCGTATCCCAATCGCGCGCCGGCCGTTCTCCAGGGCGTGCTGCGACGGCTGGTCGCGGCAGACGTACTGGAGGACGAGAACGTGAAGAACTTCAAGAAGGCCGCTGCCGTCACCATGATCGCGGGCGGCCTCATCGCCGCCGGCGCCGGTGTCTCCTCGGCGCACGGCGGTGCGTCCGCGGAGGGCGAGGCCCTGAACTCGCCCGGCGTGGCCTCCGGGAACCAGGTCCAGGTCCCCGTGCACGTCCCCGTGAACGTGGTCGGCAACACCGTCAACGTGATCGGCCTGCTCAACGGCGCCTTCGGCAACACGGGCCTCAACGGCTGACCCCGACCCCGCCCCCCCCGGCGCCGCGGGACACCCCAAAAACCCCCCACCCCGGGGCCCGGTGTAACACCCCCCCAACAAACCCACGCAAAAGAAAAAAAATAAAAAGG
>NZ_JBSGXU010000259.1:0-9355 GCF_053610205.1 Streptomyces sp. NPDC054932
CGCCCGGGCTCCGGGGTGGGGCGGTGCCCCACGGACCGGGGCGGAACCTCGGGCCAATAAAGTTGCTGTAAGTGACCATCGGGCCGCATGATGCGGCAGACGGCGGCCATCGACTCCCGCCGAGCACTTCAGCACCACTTTCATCCCGTGGGGGGATCTGTCCCGAATGGGCGCTTCACTGCGCGCCTTGCGCGCCCTCGTCCTGCTCGCCGGCTTCTATCTGCTCGGCGTGTTCCTGCTGGCCGCCCTCGGCGGCATCGACTACGCCGTCGTCACCTGGCTGCACGGTCCGATCGTGGCCAAGCTGCTCCTGGCCTCCGTCGTCCTGACCATCCCGATCGTGCGCGGCCTGTTCATGCTGCGCACCCCCAAGGGCGAGCCCCCGGCGGGCATCACCGTCAGCGAGGCGCAGGAGCCCGAGCTGTGGCGGATCGTGCGTGACATCGCGGAGCAGGTCGGTACCCGCGCGCCCGACGAGATCGTGCTGGTCGACGAGGTGAACGCGGCCGTCGCCGAGGACGCCCGGCTGCTGGGCCTGCGGCCCGGCACCCGCCGGCTCTACCTCGGTCTGCCCCTGATGACCGGCCTGGACGAGATGCAACTGCGCGCCGTGCTCGCCCACGAGATGGGCCACTACGCCAACTTCGACACCCGCCTCACCCCGCTGATCGCCCGCGGCCGCGCCCAGCTGATCCGCACCATCGGGTACTTCCACGAGCGCGCCGACAAGAAGGTCGCCAAGGAGCGCGCGAGGCAGGAGCGCAAGGACGAGAAGCGGATCGCCAAGGGCAAGAAGGCCAAGGGCGTCGACACCGCGGGCGAGGGCGCGATGTACCGCGCCATGGCCAAGATCTACATGGCGTACGGCAACTTCTACATGCGCGCCACCCGCTCCACCGCCCGCCGCCAGGAACTCGCCGCCGACCTCGCGTCGGTCCGGGTCGCCGGCCGCGACTCCGCCGCCTCCGCGCTGCGCGAGCTGAACGCCCTCGACTCGGCGCACGACTTCTACATGGGCTCGTACGCCACCCTCGGTGTCGGCGCCGGGCTGCTGCCCCGCCCCGGCGAGGTCTTCGGCGGTCTGCGCCGGCTCCTGGACGCGCGCCCCGGCGAACTGGACGGGCTGCGCCGGGACCTGTCGACCGAGCCCACCTCCCCCTACGACTCCCACCCCGCGCTGGCCGAGCGCGTGGCCCGCATCGAGGCCCTGCCCGA
Source organism: Streptomyces sp. NPDC054932 (assembly GCF_053610205.1). NCBI lineage: Bacteria > Bacillati > Actinomycetota > Actinomycetes > Kitasatosporales > Streptomycetaceae > Streptomyces > Streptomyces sp. NPDC054932. Next base: position 1,216 of record NZ_JBSGXU010000259.1, read on the forward strand.
CGACGGCCGCGGCGGTCAGGCCGCCCGCCCGGCCCTGGAACTGCTGACCGACGCCGACGCGGCGCTGGTCGCGCTGGAGCAGGTCGTCCTGACCCCGGAGGCGCTCGCGCTGAAGCGGGTCGACTGGGAGGACCTCGTCCACGAGTCCATGACCGTGTACGTCGGTCAGGGCGCGGAGGACATCCGCGAGGCCTTCAGCGCCGAGGGCGCGGGCCCCGGGCTCGGCGCGGTGCTCGACGCGATCGACGCCGACCCGGCGGTGCGCTGGCGCATCGCCGACCGCTTCCCGAAGTCCGAGGAGGCGCAGGCCGCCACCGGCCGCACGGCCCGCGAGTTCGCCCGCCCGGTCGTCCGGCGGGCCCTGAACCAGCTGGTCACCGTCGAGCTGACGGGCCGCGGCGCCGCCCGCTGGCAGCTGTCCTGGTCCGACTCGGCCACCCTGCGCTACCCGGCCGACGGTTTCGAGGAGCGGCTGGGCCAGGCCCTGGACGCGGCCGTCTCGGACCTGCCTGACACCGAATCCCTGCGAAAGCTGGTGCTCGTCCCGTGATCATCGCCCTCGCCGTCGTCGGCGTCATCCTCCTCGCCGTCGCCCTCTGGGTGCTGCGGGGCGTCTACTACATCCGCAAGGCCAAGGCCCTGGAGGCCGAGCTCGGAACGCTGAACGCCGGTGCGGCGGCCGCCGAGGCCGAACAGGAGGCCGAGAAGGCCGCGGCCGTCGTCGCCCTGGGCTTCGTGGCGGAGGCCGACCTCGACACCGAGAACTGGGCTCCGGTGCCCGCGGAGCGCACCGCCGCCCTGGCAGCCGCCCGGTCGGGCGACTGGGAGGCCGCGGCCGCCTACGTCGAGGCTGCGGGCCGGGACTGGCAGGAGCGCATGGAGCGGGTCCGCCCGCTGGCCGAGGCGGCCGCCGAGGACGACGCGTGGCTGCTGGCCTGGCGCGCGGCCCGGCCCGGGGACCCGACGGCGGCGCTGGTCAACGCCGACACCGGCGTGCAGGTCGCCTGGAACGTGCGCGGCTCCAAGGGGTCGAGCCACACCACGCAGGAGCAGTTCCGGATCTTCCACGAGCTGCTGGCCAAGGCGCAGGCGGACACGCACGAGGCCCAGCGGCTGGCCGATCCCGCGGACCCGACCCCGTACATGGTGGAGCAGCCCATCGCCTTCGGCCTGGGCTACTCGCACGAGCGCTACCGGGAGCTGTGGGAGGAGATCACCGGGCGCGCCCCGAAGGTGCTGTGGGCCCACCACACCGCCCTGCAGTTCTGGTGCCGGAAGTGGCGCGGCTCGCACGAGCTGGCGCTCGCCTTCGCCCGCGAGTCGGCTGCCGCGGGCGAGCCCGGCGATCTGCTGTCGCTGCTGCCGCTGATCGCGTACTTCGAGCAGATGACGGCCGAGGACGACCTCTCGGTGGACACGTACTTCAAGGAGCCGGAGATCGTCGCGGCGGTGGACGCGGCGCTGCTGGACCTGTCGGCGGCCGGCAACGACCACCCGCAGGCGCCGCTGATGCGGCACATGCTGGCGTACCTGCTGTTCTGGCAGGACCGGGACAGCGAGGCGGTCGAGCAGTTCCGGCACATCGACGGGTACATCGGGACCCTGCCGTGGACGTACGTGTCGAAGCCGAAGCAGCGGTACCTGTACGCCCGCGACTTCGCGGTGGGCCTGGTCACGCCGGAGCTCTGAGCGCCGCCGGGCGGTGACACGGAGCCGGGCCGGGAATCTGGGCCCGGCTCCGGCCGTTGAGGGGGTACCGAAGGAGGCGAACCATGTTCTCGTACCGCCGCACGCCCGAGCTCCCCACCCGCGAGGAGGCCCTGACGGGCCGCGCGGAGCCGCTCTTCGCGGTGCCCGACCGGCACACCGTGCTGGGCAACCCGCTGTCCGGCCCCTATCCCGCGCACCTCGAAGTGGCCGACTTCGGGCTGGGCTGCTTCTGGGGTGCCGAGCGCAAGTTCTGGCAGGCCCCCGGGGTGTGGACCACGCTGGCCGGCTACCAGGGCGGCTTCACCGAGAATCCGACCTACGAGGAGGTCTGCTCGGGTCTGACCGGCCACACCGAGGTCGTAAGGGTGGTCTTCGACCCGTCCCAGGTCTCCTACGCCGAGCTCCTGAAGCTGTTCTGGGAGTCCCACGACCCCACCCAGGGCTTCCGCCAGGGCAACGACGTCGGTACCCAGTACCGCTCGGCGGTCTACACCCACTCCCCCGCCCATCAGGCGACGGCGGAGGTCTCCCGCACGGCCTACCAGCAGGTCCTGGCCTCCTCGGGCTACGGCCCGATCACCACGGCGGTCCTGCCGGCGGCGGAGCGCCCCTTCTGGCCTGCGGAAGCCCACCACCAGCAGTACCTGGACAAGAACCCGGGCGGCTACTGCGGCATCGGCGGCACGGGCGTCTCCTGCCCGATCGGCGTGGCCAAGGCCCCGGGGGCGTGAGCGCCCCGGCCGGTTGAGGCCGGGCGGCCGGGCGGGCGCGCTCACCTGCCAGGCGGTGGTCAGCGCACGGCCCGGGGCGAGGGAGGCCGCGGTCGTGGGGCCGGTGGGCGTGGCCGTCCAGCCGGGCGGGAGGGTGACGCGTACGTCGGGCCAGGAACGGGCCGTTGCGTTCGAGACGGTGGTGGTGAGCGTCGAGGCCGACGGGTCGGCGGCCGCCGTCAGGCCCCATGCGCGGCGTACGTACGTGTCCGCCCACGAGGCGCGCAGCAGGGCGGCCGCCCCGACCCGACCTCCGTCAGATCGTCGACGCGTCGATCACGAAGCGGTAGCGCACGTCGCTCGCCAGCACCCGCTCGTACGCCTCGTTGATCCGGTCGGCGGCGATCAGCTCGATCTCCGAGCCCAGCCCGCGCTCGGCACAGAAGTCCAGCATCTCCTGGGTCTCGGCGATCCCGCCGATCATCGACCCGGCCAGGGTCTTGCGGCCGCCGATGACGGAGAAGAGGTTGAGCGCGACCGGCTCCTCCGGGGCGCCGACGTTCACCAGTGCGCCGTCGACCTTCAGCAGGCCCAGGTACGCGTCCAGGCCCAGCGGCGCGGAGACGGTGGACAGGATCAGGTCGAAGCGGCCGGCCAGCTCCTCGAAGGTGGCCGGGTCACCGGTGGCGTAGAAGTGGGAGGCGCCCAGCTTCAGGCCGTCCTCCTGCTTGCGGAGGGTCTGCGACAGGACGGTGACCTCCGCGCCGAGCGCGTGCGCGATCTTCACTCCCAGGTGGCCGAGACCGCCGAGGCCGACGATCGCGACCTTCTTGCCGGGGCCCGCCTGCCAGTGCTTGAGCGGGGAGTAGAGGGTGATGCCGGCGCACAGCAGCGGGGCGGCGGCGTCGAGGGCGAGGCCGTCGGGGATGCGGACGGTGTACTTCTCGTCGACGACGAGGTGGGTGGAGTAACCGCCGTACGTGGGCTCGCCCTTGCGGTCGAGGGCGTTGTAGGTGCCGGTCATGCCCTCGGCGCAGTACTGCTCCTGGCCGCGCAGGCAGTACTCGCAGCGGCGGCAGGAGTCGACGAAGCAGCCGACGCCCACCCGGTCGCCGGCGGAGAACCGGGTGACGGCCGCGCCGACCTCACGGACGACACCGGCGATCTCGTGGCCGGGGACCATCGGGTAGATGCCCTCGCCCCAGCCGTCGCGCACCTGGTGGATGTCGGAGTGGCAGATGCCGGAGTACTTGATGTCGATCAGGACGTCGTGCTCGCCGACGGGGCGGCGCACGATGGTGGTGCGCTCCAGCGGGGCCTTGGCGGCGGGGGCGGCGTACGCGGCGACGACGGTGGCCTGGGCTGCCCGGGCTGCCTGGGTGACGGACATGGGGGTGCTCCTCGAACGGTGAACTGCTTCTGCGGTGCCCCCCACGTTGCCCGCCCGTCCGGCGTCCACCCATCCCCCTGCCCTGCCTACGACTGGCGAACCTACCCCTGACGGGGTCAGGCTCACGCCTGCTCCGCGGCCTGCCGCCCGGGGATACTGGCCGGATGGACCAGCTTGATCAGCGAGCCTGCCTCGGCGAGTTCCTCCGCTCCCGCCGCGCGCGGCTGCGCCCCGAGGACGTGGGCCTGCCGGACTACGGGCGCCGCCGGCGCGTGCCCGGGCTGCGCCGTGAGGAACTGGCGCAGCTGGCGGGGGTGTCGGTCGCGTACTACACGCGGCTGGAGCAGCGCGACGGACACAACGTGTCGGTGGAGGTGCTGGACGCGCTGGCGCGGGCCCTGCGGCTGGACGGGACCGAGCGCGCGCACCTGATGGACCTGGCGCGGCCGAAGGCGCACCGGCGCCGTACGAGCCGGCGCCCGCAGCAGGTGCGGCCGGAGCTGCGGACGCTGATGGACGCGATGTGCGGCGTACCGGCGTACCTGGTGGGGCACCGGCAGGACGTGATCGGCTGGAACCGGCTGGCGGCCCAGGTCTTCGGGGACTTCGGGGCGCTGCCGGCCGCCGAGCGGAATCTGGTGCGGCTGGTGTTCCTGGACCCGGCGACGGCGGAGCTTTACGGGGAGTGGGAGTGCCGGGCGTGCGAGGTGGTGAGCAACCTGCGGGTGTACGCGGGTCAGCACCCGGACGACGAGCAGCTGTCGGCGCTGGTCGGGGAGCTGTCGGTGAAGAACGAGGAGTTCCGGCGGTTGTGGGCGGCGCACACGGTGGCGGACAAGACGCACGGGGAGAAGCTGCTGCGGCATCCGCTGGTGGGTGAGATGCGGCTGTCCTTCGAGACGCTGACGCTCCCGGACGACCCGGCGCAGTCCCTGGTCACCTTCCACGCGGTCCCCGGCTCCCCGTCGGCGGACGCCCTGCGTCTGCTGTCGTCGTGGTCGGCCCCGTCGGAGGAGGCCGGGGTGCGCAACCCGGCGGCTACAGGCTGAGCTGGTAGTACGCGGCGGGGCGGCCCGGGCGGTAGCCGAGGCTCTCGTTGACCGCCCGCATCGGGGTGTTGTCGTCGGCCACGGTGGTGGCGATCCGGCGCAGGCCGGGGTAGCGGTGCCGGGCCAGTTCCAGCATGTGCAGCTTGACCGCGCGGCCCAGGCCGTGGCCGCGGTGGGCGGGGGCGACCACCGTGTCGTACTGGAGGGCGCGCGGGCCGGCGGGGTCGGGCAGGACGAGTTCCGTGTACGCGGCCACCTCGCCCGCGCCGGTGACCGCGGCGACCGTGGTGATCTCGCCGCCCCGGTCCAGGATCAGCCGGTGCGCGGCGTGCAGCCGCTGCGGCGTCCAGGGCTCGATCTTCTCGTCGATGTCCCCCATGGGCGCGTCCTCCATCGCCCCGTGCGCCGTGGCCAGCGGCGCGGCCCAGTCGTCCGGCACCAGGCCGTGCCAGGAGCGCAGTTCGTACCCGGGGGCGGGGGTGGCCGGGGCCGCGGCCCCGGCTCCGGCTCCGGCTCCGGGCTGCGGCGGCACGTCCTGCTCGTACCAGGCCATGGGCAGGACGTTCTCGAAGCCGAGCGACTGTGCGAACGCCTGCCCCGGCCCGCCCAGGTCCACCAGCGTCGAGACCGAGGTGCGGCCCTGCGCGAGCAGCTCGGCCCTGACCTGCTCCCACAGGGCCCGGCCCAGGCCCCGGCGCCGGGCGTCCGGGCGTACGGCGAGCACGTCGAGGAAGGCGGTGTGCGCGTTGGCCTCGTCCGTGAACAGGAGCAGGGCGGCCACGCCCGTTCCGGCGTCCGCGGCCCAGAGCACGGCACGGCCGCGGGCCGGCGTCACGCTCAGCCGCCCGGCCACCTCCGTGCGGGCGGGCGGCGGCCCCTGCGGCAGGTCGGTGGCCTGCACGGCGGCGAGGACGGCGGTCCAGGCGTCGATTTCGGCATCGGTCGGGGGCAGCGACAGCGCGCGAATGGTCATACCGGGGACCCTAGATGATCCAGCGGGGCGGATCCTGTGGCCTTCGACGACGAACGGCGGGGACCCCGTGAGGGATCCCCGCCGTTCAGCGACTGCGGTGCGGGTGTCAGGCGGCCGAGCCGGCCTTCCACTCGTCCCAGCTCATGTTCCAGCCGTTGAGGCCGTTGTCCGGCTTGATGGTCTTGTCCGGGGAGTTGACCACGGTGACCACGTCGCCGATGAGCGAGTTGTCGTAGAACCAGGCGGCCGGCTGGTTCGGGTCGCCCGCGCCCTTGACGTCGTTCAGGCCCACGCAGCCGTGGCTGGTGTTGGCGCTGCCGAAGACCGAGTCCGCGCCCCAGTAGTTGCCGTGGAGGAAGGTCCCCGACTGGGACAGGCGCATGGCGTGCGGCACGTCCTTGATGTCGTACTCGCCCTTGCCCTCGCTGTTCTTGAAGCCCACGGTGGAGCCGTCCATCCGGGTCTCCTTGAACTTCTCGGAGATCACCATCTGGCCGTTGTACGTCGGGTTCTCCGGGGAGCCCGCCGAGATCGGGATGGTCTTGATGACCGCGCCGTCGCGGGTGACCGTCATCTTCTTGGTCTTCGTGTCGACCGTGGAGACCTGGCTGCGGCCGATCTTGAAGGTGACGGTCTTGTTCTGGACGCCCTGGACGCCGGGAGCGCCCTGGACGCCCTCCAGCGCCAGCTTCATCGTGACGGTGGAGTTCGCCTGCCAGTACTGCTCGGGGCGGAAGTCCAGGCGCTGCGCGCCGAACCAGTGGCCGACGACTTCCTGGCCGCTGCTGGAGGTGACCGTGATCGCCGCCTGGACCGCCTTCTGGTCCTTGATCGGCTTGTTGAAGGAGATCGAGACCGGCATGCCCACGCCGACCGTCTGACCCTCGTCCGGTACGAACGAGCCGACGAAGCTGTTCTCCGGGGAGATGGTGGTGAAGGAGGCGTTCTCGTGCGCTTCCTTGCCGTCGGCATCCTTGGCGGTCGCCGCCAGGGCGTACTTCGTGGAGCGCTTCAGGGCGGCGTCGGGCTTCCAGCTCTTGCCGTCGGCGGCGATCTTGCCGGCCACGGCCGTGCCCTCGCTGGTCTTGAGCTCGACCAGGGTCAGCGTGCCGTCGGCGACGGCGACGTTGGCCGCGTCGTTGAGGCCGACGTTGGTGGCGCCGTCCTTGGGCGTGATGGTGATCTTGGCCTTGGACGCGTCCTTGGCCGCCGCCGCGTCGACGTCCGCCTGGGCACTGGCGGAATCGCCCTTGCCCTTCGGCTTCTCGTCGTCCCCGCCGCCGCACGCCGAGAGCACCAGCACCCCACCGAGAACGGCGGATATGGCCACCAGGGACCGCTTCCGCCGCTTACTGTCCGTCCTCACACGCCACTCCATCGTTGCCGGATACCCCGGAGGCTGACGTCCCCGGGGTTGGCCGGGCAGGGGGACGCACCCCCTGCCTGGTCCTGACAACGCGTTAACGGCGCCGGCCGGTTCCACATTCCATTCGGATGTGGTCCACCACACGGTCAGGCGTTGTCGGGTTCCTCGTCGAAGTCCCCATCTTCCTCGTCCATGTCCCACTCCATCGACTCGGGGTCGTATTCGACGGGCTCGCTGCTCCAGGAGGCCTGGGCGAGCTCCACGCCCGGGATGTCCGCGACCAGGTCAGTGGGGTCGACGAGGTAGGCGAGGGCTTCCGACTCGTCCTCCCGGACGGCGGACTCGGCGTGGCCGCGCTCCTCGTCCGGCATGAACTCGTCGGCCTTGATGTGTTCGAGCGCGGCACCGGTGAGCGCATGGACATCCGGTACTTCCAGTACCAAATCCACCCGGAGCCGTACATATCGTGATGTCTCAGAAGAGTTCATACGACGGAGAGTAAGCCCGCGGAAGCCCCGACTTTCCCACGACCCGCCCCTTTCCGTAGCATCACCGCACACGGCCAATTCGCTGCTGCCACAAGGGGGATCGCACCGTGTCCGCACGCCGACCGCTGCTCACCGCTCTCGGAGCGACCACCCTCCTCGCCGCCCTGTGGTTCGTACCCTCGGCGGGCGCCACCTCACCAGGCGCCGCGGAGGCCCCCTCCGCGGTGCCCACGGGCGCGAACACCGCGGGGACGACCACCGGCCCCGGCGGCTCCGCCGCCACCCACGGGACGGTCACGGGGACGTCCGCCGGGCCGACCGCGCAGCCGCAGTCGCTGCTCGCCGACACCGGATCCGCCGACACCACCCCCTACCTCCTGGGCGGCACCCTCTTCCTGGGCATCGGGGCCGGGGCCGTGGCCTTCTCGGTCCGCCGCTCGCACTCGCTCTAGAC
>NZ_JBSGXU010000260.1:0-9275 GCF_053610205.1 Streptomyces sp. NPDC054932
CCCCCGCCCAGGGGGGAGGGTGGGCGGGGGCCGCGCGATCGGGGTGGGGGAGGGGCGGTGGAACGGCGGTGGCTACGAGGCGGTGATGAGCTTGCCGTCGGGGGACACGGCGTACCAGGTGCCGCCCACGCCCTGGCCGTTGATGTCGCCGGGCTTCTTGTCACCGCTGAAGGTGTAGACGGGCCAGCAGTCGACGCTCTGCTGCTTCAGGCCGTCCGGGCGGTTGAGCACCAGGTAGTTGCGGTCGGTGATCCCCTTGTCCTTGGCCTTCTCCACCGGGGGGACGACCGGCCACTTGGTCAGGCAGTCGCCCACGCACTTGGAGGTCATCGGCCACTGGGTATCCGGCTTGAACCGGTAGACGGTCATGCCCTTGCCGTCGACGATGTGGTCGCCCAGCTTGGCGTCCTTCGCCACCGACAGCGCTCCGCTCGCCTCGACGGGGGCGCCCGCCTCGGGAGCGGCACTCTTCTCGGGAGCGGCGCCCGCCTCGGGGGCGGCATCCTTCTCGGGGGCTGCACCCGCCCCGGGCGCCTCGCCCGCGCCCGGCGCCGCCTTCGCGGCCTTCTTGCCGTCGGACGCGAGCGCGAACCAGACGCCGCCGACGCCCTGGCCGTTCACGTCGCCCGCCTTGGTGTCCTTGCTGTAGCGGTAGGCGGGCCAGCCGCCCACCGTCAACTGCTTGCTGCCGTCGGTTCGCACCACCTCGCCGAGCAGCGCCGGGTCCATGCCGGCCGCGGCGGTGGCATCGCCCGCGGCGACCACCGGCCAGGTCTTCTCGCAGTCGCCGTCGCAGTTCGACTTCGGCGGCTTGGCCGTGTCCTTGTCGAAGCGGTAGAGGGTGAGCCCGGAGCTGTCGGTGAGTACCGGGCCGACCTTGTCGTTGGGGGCGACCGCGAGCTGCCCGGCCGGCTTGGCGTCCGAGGCCGCGGCGGCCCCGGCGGCGGCTCCGGCGGGGGCTCCCCCGTCGGTCTTGCCGTAGTCCTGCGCGGCGGCGGCCCCGACCGGCTTCGTGGTGTCCGCGGCCTTGTCGTCCGTCGGGCCGCAGGCCGTCGCCGCGAGGACGACGACGATCGCAGCCGCGGTCAGGGTGGTTCCGCGCTTGATGCCCATCTTGATCTCTCCCACGTGTGGTGTCCGTCGTGTCCGCCACCGTGGCGGCGTCAACTGTGCTCAGGACACGCCCCGATGGGAGAGATCTGTTCACCCTGTCCGGTGTGGGCTGTTTCACTCACCCCACGCCGAACCCGGTGCGCCGCAGAGCCGTGGCCACAGCGAGGCCGAGAACCTGGTGTCCGCTGTCGTTGGGGTGCAGTCCGTCCGCCAGGTGCTCCGGACCGAGGAGGTCCCGGCCCGGGAGCACGGCGAGCCGGTCGTCCCCGGCGGCGATCCGGTCCCGGGCGGCTCGCTCCATGGCGTCGCGCAGGGCGCCGAGGGTGGCGCCGAGCTTGTTGGGGGTGCGCTCGGCGTCGGGCCGCAGGACGGGGGAGACCAGCAGGATCGGGGTCCGCGGGTGCCCCTGGCGGACCAGTTCGAGGAAGGCGCGCGTGGTCTCGTACAGCAGCGGAGCCGAGAAGGGCACCCGGGACCAGCAGTTGGTGCCGAAGGCGAGGGTGAGGACGTCGGCGGGCAGGCCCGCGAGCTGTTCGGCGGTGGTGAGTTCACCGCGTGCGGCGCCCGCGTAGCCGAGGTTGACGGTGTCCCAGCCGAGCGCGCGGCCGGTGACGGCGGGCCAGCCGTGCGCGGGGCGGGTGGACCACCAGCCCTCGGTGATGGAGTCGCCGTGCACCACCCAACGCGGGGCGGGCGGCGCCGGGGTGAGCGGGCCGCCGATCCCGCGCAGGCCGAGGATCAGCGGGGACTGGGTCTCGGGCGGGTGGACGGTGAACGGGCCGGTGCCGCCGCCCAGGCCGATCCGTACGACGGCCTCCGCGGCCGGCTCGGTGAACACCTCGGTGACCACCCCGTGCCGGTCCCACAGCGCGAAGCCGTGCGCGAGGTCGCGCAGGGCGTCGGTGGGTCCGGGCACGGTCGCCCGGTAGCGGATCTCCACCGCCCGGGCGGTCGCGGTGGTGAATTCCAGCCGGACCCCGATGGGCAGGGTGGAGCGCTCGCCGGTGTCCCAGGGCAGCCGCATGGTGTCGGCCGGGTCGGCCCGCACCGGGCGCCCCCGGTCCAGCCAGGCGACCCCGCGCAGGAAGGGCTGCGGGTCCTGCCAGTTCGACGCCTCGTCGTCGAACTGGCTCAGCGGTCCCGCATGCCGCGCGGCTCCCGCCGGTCGTCCCGGCTCTTCGAGCCCCGCTGGTCCCGGTGGTATCACTGGTCGCCTCCGATCGTCGGGTACGGGAACTTCACACCGACCCGGCCGTCCACCACGAGCGTCTGCCCCGTCACCTACGAGGACAGCGGCGAGGCCGGGAAGTACAGGGCGGCCGCGATGTCCGCGGTCTCGGTGACCCGGCCCGGCGGGGCTTTCTCCGCGGTGCGCCGCCGCCCACCCGGTGCCCGGCAGGGCGGCGACCCGCGGGGTCCGCGCCACCCCCGGTGCCACCGCGTTCACCAGTACCCCGCACGGACCCGGTTCCACCGCCGCCGAGCGCACCAATGCCATCAGGGCGGCCCCGGCGGCCCCGGCCCGTCGATCTCGTGGCGCACGTCCGGATCCATGGCGGCACGCTGCGGCAGATCTGACGAAGTGTCAAGAAAGGGGGTTCGCGGCGGTCTGCGCAGCGATCGATCATCCACACGCAACAAACGACTGTCAGTGACAGATCCGCGCAACGATCGTGCGTCAATGTGCAAGGATGGTGCATTACGGGCGGTATCACTCAGCTCGTAGGCTCACTCGCTGTACGTGGAGTGGCGCGGATCGCCTGCTCGGCGGTCCCCCATGCGCAGGCCCCTTCTTCCGATGGGCCCTGTCCTGCTCCGGACCGTCGCGGTCGACGCCTTTCCTGACCTCCCCGATCCGCAGTGACAAGGAGTCCCCTCGTGCTCGACCACGGCCAGGCGCCACCGCTCGCTTCCGAGCCCCGCAGGCCCGCCAACCCGCTCCTCCGCCGCAAGCCGGTGGAGCAGCTGGTCGCCGAGGGCGGCCAGGGTGAGGGCGGCGCGCTCAAGCGGTCGCTCACCATGTGGCAGCTGACCATGATCAGCATCGGCGCGACCCTGGGCACCGGCATCTTCGTCGTCCTCGGCACGGCCACCCCGGTCGCCGGCCCGGCCGTCTTCATCGCGTTCATCGTCGCCGGCTTGACCGCGCTGTTCTCGGCGCTCTCCTACGCCGAGCTCGCGGGCTCCATCCCCGTCTCGGGCTCCTCGTACTCCTACGCCTACGCCACCATGGGCGAGCTCGTAGCCTGGGTCTGCGGCTGGTGCCTGGTCCTGGAGTACGGCGTCTCCGTCGCGGCCGTCGCCGTCGGCTGGGGCGAGTACCTCAACGAGCTGCTCGACGGCACCCTCGGATTCACCATCCCCGAGGGCTTCTCCGCCCCGCTGGGCGAGGGTGGCTACATCAACCTGCCCGCCCTGATCGTGGTCCTGCTCTGCATGGTCTTCCTGCTCCGCGGGGCCAAGGAGAGCGCCCGGATCAACTCGATCATGGTCGGCGTCAAGATCGTGACGATGGCGCTCTTCATCGTCATCGGCTTCATGGGCATCAAGGCCGGCAACTACACCCCGCTGGCCCCGCTCGGCATCACCGCCATCAGCACCGCCGCGTCGATGCTCTTCTTCTCGTACATCGGCTTCGACGCCGCCTCCACCGCCGGTGAGGAAGCCAAGAACCCGAAGAGGGACCTGCCCCGCGCGATCATGCTCTCGCTGCTGATCGTCACCGTGATCTACTGCCTCGTCGCCCTGGTCGCCGTCGGCGCCATGCCGTGGCAGGAGTTCGAGGGCAGCGAGGCCGCCCTGGCCCAGATCATGGAGGACGTCACCGGACACTCCTTCTGGAGCGTCATCCTCGCCGCGGGCGCCGTCGTCGCCATCGCCAGCGTCGTCTTCGCCGTCCTCTACGGCCAGACCCGCATCCTCTTCGCCATGTCCCGCGACGGCCTGATGCCCAAGGCCTTCGCCAAGGTCGACGAGAAGACCGGCACCCCGAAGGTCAACACGATCATCGTCTGCCTCTTCTGCGGACTGCTCGCCGCCTTCATCCCGCTGGGCGAGCTGGCGAATGCCACCAGCATCGGCACCCTCTTCGCCTTCGGCCTGGTCAACGTGGCCGTCGTCATCCTGCGCTACACCCGCCCCGAGATGAACCGCACCTTCCGGGTCGCGCTCTTCCCGGTCACCCCGATCCTGGGCTTCCTCTTCTGCGGCTACCTGATGATCAAGCTCCCCGGAATCACCTGGCTGGTCTTCGGTGGCTGGATGCTCGCCGGGCTCGTGATCTACTTCTTCTACGGCATGCGCCGCTCCAGCCTGGCCACTGTGGCCGCCCCGGCCGACACGGCCGCGGAGGTCGCTGAACAGAAGTGATTCACCCCCCGTGCGACTGAACGATCTCGACGAACGCATCGTGCACGCCCTCGCCGAGGATGCCCGCCGCTCCTACGCGGACATCGGCTCCGAGGTAGGGCTCTCGGCCCCCGCGGTGAAGCGGAGGGTGGACCGGCTGCGCGCCGAAGGCGCCATCACCGGCTTCACCGTCCGCGTGGACCCCGCCGCCATGGGCTGGGAGACCGAGGGCTTCATCGAGATCTACTGTCGCCACAACACCTCGCCGGACGACATCCGGCGAGGACTGGAGCGCTACCCCGAGGTGGTGTCCGCGTCGACCGTCACCGGCGACGCGGACGCCCTCGTCCAGGTCTTCGCCTCCGACATGCGCCACTTCGAGCGGGTCCTGGAGCGCATCGCGGGCGAGCCCTTCGTGGAACGCACCAAATCGGTGCTCGTCCTCTCCCCGCTGCTGCGCCGCTTCACCTCGGGCGCACCGGCGTAACCCCTCCTGGCCGGGCGGGACCGGGCCGGATCCGTTCCCCGGCCCCGCAGGTCACGCCGGCGGGGTGCGCAGCCCGAGGAACAGGGGGCTGCGGCGCAGGGCGAAGCCCATCGACTCGTAGAGCCGCACGGCTCCGGTGTTCGCCGCCGCCGCGTGCAGGAACGGGCAGTCCCCGCGCTCGCGTGCCGCCGCCGCGACCGCGCGTATCAGCCGGGCCGCCAGGCCCCGGCCCCGGTGGTCCGGGTGGGTGCACACCGCGCTGATCTCCGACCAGCCCTCCGGCCGCATCCGCTCCCCGGCCATCGCGACCAGCCGGCCCTCGTGGCGGATCCCCAGGTACGTGCCCAGTTCGACCGTCCGGTCCAGGAACGGGCCCGGCCGGGTCAGCCCCACCAGCTCCAGCATCTCCGGTACGTCACCGCGGCCCAGCGGGACCGCCTCCGGCTCGGCCCCGGCCCGTACCGCCCGGCCGTCCAGCTGTACGCCGGGGAGCGTCACCAGCGTCTCCCACCCCGGCGGCGGGGTCGGCAGCCCGGTCACCCAGACCTCCTCCCCGGGTCCGGCCAGCGCCGCCAGATCCGCCCAGGCCCGCGGGTCCTCCGGATCCGCGAGCGCCGAGAACGGAGCGGTGTCCCCGGTGTAGCGGGCCGCCAGGCCCGCCGGTGCGAACTCGGCGAACCCGCGGTGCGGCCCGGTCAGCGAGGCCCAGACCGGATTGTCGAGTACTTCACTGCCGCACAGCGTGCCGGTCTCGGGGGACATGGGCGCGGAACTCCTTCGGTGAGGCGGCGGCGCCCGGTCGCGACCGCCTTCTTGACGGCCCCGGGCGCCACCACGAGACTGCGGGGGACGGCCACGACGGACAGCGCCCGCCACCGGAAGCCTAACCAGCACCGGGGCGCGGCAGCCGAGGACAGGACGGGGGTGGGTGGCGGTGCACACGGCCCCGACGGCGGACGCGCACACGCAGGCCCGGACCCTCCGGCGCTGGTGGCTCACCCGGCGCCTGCACATCGACCTCCTGCGGGTGTGCAGCGCATTCGGCCCGCGCGGCTGACCCCCCTCAACGACGAGTGACCCGGACCGGGCGCGCGCTCCGCGCCGCCCGGAGCCCCGCCGTGTTGTCCTCCACCCCGGGAGAGTCATGTCGCACACCGTCCTGCCCCGCACCGAGCTGCCCCGTACCGGTCCGGCGTCCGCCCCGCGCGGCCGCATCGGAGCCGGCTTCTCACCCGTACCGCACCGCTACCACCTCTACCTCTGCGCCGACTGTCCCCGCTCCCTGCGGGTGACCGCCGCGCTCACCGCGCTGGGCCTCGCGGACTCGATCACCGCCACCGTCCTCGGTACGGACCCCCGCGCCGCCGAGTACACCGCACTGCGCCGGGCCTACGAAACCACCGGCCACCACTTCGACGGCGCCCTGACCGTCCCGGCCCTCGTCGACACCTGGAGCGGCCGCGTCGTCTCCGACCACACCCCCGACATCCTCGACGACCTGGGCTTCCTGGCCGCCCACCCGGCCTTCCGCAGGGACTCGTAACCGGCCCGCCCCGCGGGCGTCCGGGCAGGGTCATTGAAGGGTGCAGCAGGGGGTCGCAGAGCACCCGCGCAACGAATCGCCGCGGCAGCCGTGGAACACGCAACGAATCGATGCGCGGAGCGCAACGCTCACGGCTTGTCCGGGTCGAACGCGCGAACGTACCGTTTTATGACCCCCTCCCCGCCTGTCACAGAGGTAGCCCATGCCCCCGCTGCGCACCGCCCTCCTCCAGAGCTCCGGCGTTCTCGGCGACACCGCCCAGAACCTCAAGGCGCTCGACGAGGCGGCCGCGCGCGCCGCACAGGGCGGGGCCGGGCTCCTCGTGACCTCGGAGATGTTCCTGACCGGCTACGCGCTGGACCTCCAGGACGTCCCCGGCCTCGCCGAACCGGCCGACGGTGCCTCCGCACGGGCCATCGGCGAGATCGCCCGCCGCCACAACGTCGCCGTCCTCTACGGCTACCCGGAGAGCGCGGACGGCGTCGTCTACAACGCCGCCCAGCTGATCGGCCCCGACGGCGCGGCGCTGGCGAACTACCGCAAGACCCACCTCTTCGGCTGCTTCGAACAGGACGCCTTCACCCCCGGCGACACCCCCGTCGTCCAGGCGGACCTGAACGGCCTCCGCATCGGCATCATGATCTGCTACGACGTGGAGTTCCCCGAGAACGTCCGGGCGCACGCGCTCGCCGGCACCGACCTCCTCCTGGTGCCGACCGCGCAGATGCACCCGTTCCAGTTCGTCGCCGAACAGCTCGTCCCCGTACGGGCCTTCGAGAACCAGATGTACATCGCGTACGTCAACCGCACCGGCCCGGAAGGCGAGTTCGAGTTCGTCGGACTCAGCTGCCTGGCGAGCCCCGACGGGGTCACCCGGACCCGGGCCGGACGCGGCGAGGAGCTGGTGTTCGGCGAGGCCGATCCCGAGCTGCTGTCGGCCTCGCGCGAGAACAACCCGTACCTGCGCGACCGCCGACCCGGGCTCTACGCCTCCCTCGTCTAAGCCCTCTCTTCCCCCAGCCCTGCCGCAAGGAGACGTACCCCCATGACGTCCACGGTGCCCACCACCGCCGTCCCGCACAGCGACGGACAGCCGCCGATCACCATGTTCGGTCCGGACTTCCCGTACGCGTACGACGACTTCCTCGCCCACCCGGCGGGCCTCGGCCAGATACCGGCGACCGAGCTCGGCACCGAGGTCGCCGTCATCGGCGGCGGGCTGTCCGGGATCATCTCGGCCTACGAGCTGATGAAGATGGGCCTCAAGCCCGTCGTCTACGAGGCCGACCAGATCGGTGGCCGCCTGCGCACCGTCGGCTTCGAGGGCGCCGAGACCGAGGGCCTCACCGCCGAGATGGGCGCCATGCGCTTCCCGCCCTCCTCCACGGCCCTGCAGCACTACATCGACCTCGTCGGCCTGGTCACCGAGCCCTTCCCGAACCCGCTCGCCGAGGCCACCCCCTCGACGGTCGTCGACCTCAAGGGCGAGACGCACTACGCCGAGACGATCGCGGACCTCCCGCAGATCTACCGCGACGTCGCCGAGGCCTGGAACGCCTGCCTCGACGAGGGCGCCGACTTCTCGGACATGAACACCGCGATGCGCGAGCGGGACGTCCCGCGCATCCGCGAGATCTGGGCCAAGCTCGTCGAGAAGCTCGACGACGAGACCTTCTACGGCTTCCTCTGCAAGTCCGAGGCCTTCAAGTCCTTCCGCAAGCGCGAGATCTTCGGCCAGGTCGGCTTCGGCACAGGCGGCTGGGACACCGACTTCCCGAACTCCATCCTGGAGATCCTGCGCGTCGTCTACACCGAGGCCGACGACCACCACCGCGGCATCGTCGGCGGCTCCCAGCAGCTGCCGCTGCGCCTGTGGGAGCGCGAGCCGGAGAAGATCGTGCACTGGGCGCAGGGCACCTCGCTGTCCTCGCTGCACGACGGCACCCCGCGCCCGGCGGTCACCCGCCTGCACCGCACGGCCGGCAACCGCATCACGGTCACCGACTCCTCCGGCGACATCCGCACGTACCGCGCCGCGATCTTCACGGCCCAGTCCTGGATGCTCCTGTCGAAGATCGAGTGCGACGACACGCTGTTCCCGATCGACCACTGGACGGCGATCGAGCGCACCCACTACATGGAGTCGTCCAAGCTGTTCGTCCCCGTCGACCGGCCGTTCTGGCTGGACAAGGACGAGGAGACCGGCCGCGACGTCATGTCGATGACGCTCACGGACCGCATGACCCGCGGCACGTACCTGCTGGACAACGGCCCGGACAAGCCCGCCGTCATCTGCCTCTCGTACACCTGGTGCGACGACAGCCTCAAGTGGCTGCCGCTGTCCGCGAACGAGCGGATGGAGGTCATGCTGAAGTCCCTCGGCGAGATCTACCCGAAGGTCGACATCCGCCGCCACATCATCGGCAACCCGGTCACCGTCTCCTGGGAGGACGAGCCCTACTTCATGGGCGCGTTCAAGGCCAACCTCCCGGGCCACTACCGCTACCAGCGCCGCCTGTTCACCCACTTCATGCAGGAGCGCCTCCCCGAGGACAAGCGCGGCATCTTCCTCGCGGGCGACGACATCTCCTGGACGGCCGGCTGGGCCGAGGGCGCGGTCCAGACCGCCCTCAACGCCGTCTGGGGCGTCATGCACCACCTGGGTGGCTCCACGGACTCCACCAACCCGGGACCGGGCGACGTCTACGACGAGATCGCCCCGGTCGAACTCCCCGAGGACTGACCCCTCAGGGCATCAAGGCCACGGGCCGTCCCCGCGTGAGC
>NZ_JBSGXU010000261.1:0-9274 GCF_053610205.1 Streptomyces sp. NPDC054932
GGTCGGTCACCGGGTGACCGTAGGGACGACGCGCGGTCCGTAGGCGTCGGTCGGGGCCGGCGCCCAAGCGCGCCGGCCCCTCGGCAGTACGTCGCCCGGGCCGAGAACGGCACGGGCGGGGTACGCCGCGCCCTTCACCTCAGCCAGAGCATCGTGGCCGTCCCGAGCTCAGGCGCGGATCGCCGCGCGCTCGAACCACACGGTGAGCAGGGTCGGCACCAGCGCCACCCAGAACAGCACCTGCGGGACGATGCGTTCGGACCACGGCACCGTCACGATGACCACGGCGGTGAGCGTGCACCACGCCGACTGCCCGACGATCAGCCGCGCCCAGCCGACCCGCCGGACCAGCGAGCGCAGGCTCAGCCGGACCCCGGCACGCATGCCGCGGTAGCGGCGCCAGGCACCGAAGCCCCAGACGGCGGCCATCAGGGCGAGTGCGTAGAGCCGGATGCCGAGCGGCCCCGGCAGCGCCACGGGGTCGTTGCCGGTCGGGAAGATTCGTCCGGCAAGGGCCGCGATCACCAGGCACAGCAGCGCGAGCCAGCGGGTGCCGCGCAGCATCCGGAACACCGCCCCGTCCAGGCCCTTGCGCAGCCGGTGGGCCTGAGGATCGGCGGCGAGAGCTGTGGCGTACGCCTCGGCAGCGGCAGGCAGCTTGGCTCCCGCGCCGGTCAGCGGCGGCGCGGAGGCCTCCCACGCGGCGTGCTCGGCCCGCTCCTCGAGCGCCCAGGCGTTCTGCGGGTCGATGCGCAGGGTCTCACGCACCGCCTGCCGCACCGCGTCCGAGCGGCCGTTCATCAGTGCGGCCTTCCACAGCGCGTACCACGCACCGACCGAGTCCGGGCCGAGCCGCACAGCGGTCGCCGCCGCGTCGAACGCCTCGGGCCAGCGCGGCTGCCATGCGCCCAGGGCCTCCGAGAGGGCCACGAAACCCTGCCAGTTCTGCGGGTCGAGCCGGATCGTCTCCTGGGCCTCGGCCAGTGCCTCGTCCGGTCGGCCGAGCCGCCGCAGAGCGTACGTGCGTACGTAGTGGGCGTCGTACTCCTCCGGCGCGAGGGCCAGCGCTTCGCCGGTGGCGGTGAGTACCTCCTCGAACTCCCGGACCGACAGGTGGCAGCGGGCGAGGTGCACCCAGCCGTCCACGTCGGTCGGGTCCTCGGCGAGCCGCCGGGCGAGCAGCGTGCGGGCCTCGTCGATGCGGTCGAGCTCCATCAGGGCAGCCGCCTGGTCGACGAGCGGGTGCGGTGCGGTCACAGTTTCCGTGCCTTCTTCAGGTAGGCGAGCAACTCGTCGTACGTGCCGCCTTCGTTGGCGAACATCGCCACGTTGCGGGCGGCCGCGAACCACGGTTCGGTGGACGGCCGGATCGCTTTCACGGCGCCCAGCAGGTCCTTCGTGTTGATCATGCGTACGGTGCCGGTACGGGCGGAGTCGAGCAGCGCCGTCTCCGCCGCGCTCTCGCAGACGTGCGCGAGGTCGGCGCCGGAGAAGCCGTCGGTGGCCTTGACGAGCTTGCCCACGTCGACCGATTCGATGGGGCGTTCCCGCAGGTGGTAGCGGAGGATCGCGTCGCGGGCCGGACCGTCGGGCGGCAGCACGAGCAGTGTGCGGTCGAGTCGGCCCGGGCGGCGCAGCGCGATGTCCACGTCCCAGGGGACGTTGGTCGCGGCGAGCACGAACACCCCGTCGTTGACGTCGCCGACGCCGTCCAGCTCGGTCAGGAGCTGGTTGACGGTGTTGCGCATGCCGTTGTGCCGGGTGCGGCTGCGCTTGGCGCCGAGTGCGTCCAGCTCGTCGAGGAAGACCACGCACGGCGCCTGCCTGCGGGCGGTCTCGAACACCTCGTGCATGTTGCGCTCGGAGTTGCCGACCCACATGTCGAGCACGTCGCTGATCGACACGGAGAGGAAGTTCGCGCCGAGTTCCCCGGCGACGGCCCGGGCGATGAACGTCTTGCCGCAACCGGGCGGCCCGTACAGGAGCAGCCCGCCGCGCAGGCTCTTGCCGTACAGCCTGCTCAGTTCCGGATTGCGCATGGGCGCGAGGAAGGCGGCCTCCAGGCGGTCCTTGACCTCCTGCATACCGCCGACGTCGGCGAGGCGTACCGAGCCGCGCGCGTCGGGCGCATCCACGTCGTAGGCACTCGCGTCCCCGGCGTCCCCACTGCAATCGACGGCCAGCGGTGCCTCCTTCGTGGCGGGCTCCGCGATGAACCGGGGCGGGACGATGTCCCCGACCTCCTGTTCGGCAGCTCCCCAGTCGAACCTGCCGCCCCGCTGTGCGGGAGCCGCCGACTGCTCGACGGGCACCGACGGCACCGACGGCGCCGGTCCGCCCATGGCCCGCGCCATCAGGGCCCGGGCCTGCGCATCCCCGGGTGCCTGGCTGAGTACGAAGGCCGCCTCCACGACCGCCGCGTCACCGTGCCCGGCGTCGAGCAACAGCTGGGCGAGGTGCAGTCGTAGGGGTACGTCGCGGGGCGCTGCGGCGACGGCTGCGCGCAGGCTGCCGATCAGCGGGGACTCGGCGGCCTCGGGGCCGCTGGAGGTGTTGGGGGTGTTGGGGGTTTCGTCGGGCATGTCACCACCCTACGAACCCGCTGCGCGCCCGGCTCAGGCAGGTTCCGCATCATCGGGCCCGTGAGGGAACCCCGGGAGCGCTCATGGACATCTAACTGCTGGGACACGATGAAGGGGTGGGCCGTGCCGGGTTCAGAGGGAAGCGCCGACGGCAGGGGGCGGGGCGGCCGTCACTTGTGGGCGCCCGGGCTGGCGAATCTCCTGATCGGTGTGGTCGCCATCATTCCGGGCCTGTGCATCCGGTGGCTCACCATGGAGTACCCGTCGGTGGACTGCGGCGGCGGCATCGGCTGTGACAAGGAAGCGTCCGAAACCGCAACCGTGATGACGTACGGGGCCGTGCTCAGCGGCCTGTTCGTCCTGGGGATGGTGCTGGTCGTGGACGTCCTCATCCCACGACAAGAGGGCCTGCGACTTCACCGGTGGCTCGGCATGGCCGTGCTGGTCCCGGTTCCCTTCGTCGTGAGTCAGGCTCTGGGCTGGACATAGCGTCTGCCATGCCGGTTCCTGACGCGGGATCACCGTCGCGATCAGGAGGGGTCAGGCTCGGCGTACGCGACGAGGACGAGCGTGCCCAGGGCGGTTGGCACGTACAGAACGCGGACCCCGTCCGCGCGGTGTTCGCGGACGGACCCGTGCTTCGACAGCATCCCGGCCCCCGGGTTCCGGGAGATGGAGACGAGCACGGGATCAAGACGTGCCCGCTGTATGCCGGACATCCGCTCGATCTGTTCCTGCGCCACGTCGTGGAAGACGATGCGGTCCTGCCGCGGGCCGTGCTCGACCATCAGGCGACGTTCGCAGAGGAAGCGCTCTCGTCCACCGGGGGCTGCCCGAGGTTCTCCCGCAGGTCCTCCCACGGCGTGATCCGCTCCAGATCGATGCCTTCGCCGGCCAGGCGCTCGAGCACGTAGGCGATCTGCGGATCATCAACAGCCAGGTCCCGCGCGTCAGCTCGCAGCGCGTCCTGCTCCGCCTCGTCGAAGACGATTCGCATCGGGCCCTCCCGGAATAGGTCTGCCACGAGGCTAGCGCAGGGCGCGTGCCCGCGGGACCCATCAGGCTGCCCCGACCCGGCCGGCAACCGCCGAGCCGGCCGGGGGCCTGTCCCTCACTGCGGCTTCGGGCCCTTCATCAGCTTGCTGAGCTGTTCCAGGGGGCCTTCCTTCATGCCTCGGACGTAGTCCCAGCCGTTGTGGTCGCCGCCCTGGATCTCGTGGATCGTGACCTTGATCGGGCCCTTGCCGAACTGCTGCTGGAACTTCTCCATCCGGTCGCGGCCGCCCTCCTTGGTGCCGTACTGGAAGAGGACGTTCACCTCGGGGCCCTTGTCGTTGATCAGCTTCGGGGCGAGCTTCTCGGGGTTGTTCGCGTCCATCTCCGCCTGGTGGCCCTTCCAGAGCGGGGAGTCGGGGACGATCTCGCCGCCGTTGGCGATGACGGCCCGGAAGCGGTCCGGCCTCTGCAGGAGCTGCTTGAGGCCGACGAAGGCGCCGGAGGAGTTGCCCATGAAGGCCCAGCCATCGCGGGACTTGTAGGTACGGAAGTTGGCCCGGGCGAGGTCGGGGACGTCCTCGCCGATCCAGGTGCCCATCTTGGCCTGGCCGGGGATGTCGGAGCCGTCGTAGTAGTACTTGGCGTCCGGATTGAGGATCGGCATGACCAGGATGAACGGGAGGCTCGTGCCGGCCGCGGCGCCCTCGGCGACGGCCGCCTGGAGGCCCAGCTTCGGCATGGTCGCCCAGTAGTTGTCGGCGTTCCCGTTGCCTCCGGGCAGCGCGATCATGACAGGGAACGCGCTCTTGGCGTACTTCGGGTCGTCGTACTCCTTGGGCGTCCATACCCAGACGCTGCCCTCGAAGCCGGACTTGGCGCCCTTCACCCGGGCCTTGGATATGCGGGTGCCGTCGTCCAGCTTGAC
This sequence comes from Streptomyces sp. NPDC054932, assembly GCF_053610205.1. Taxonomy (NCBI): domain Bacteria; kingdom Bacillati; phylum Actinomycetota; class Actinomycetes; order Kitasatosporales; family Streptomycetaceae; genus Streptomyces; species Streptomyces sp. NPDC054932. The sequence continues at coordinate 4,504 of NZ_JBSGXU010000261.1, forward strand.
CGTCTGCTTGAAGTCGGCGAACGGGCCGGTGGGGAGGGACACGTCCGGGTCTGCGCTCGGCGCGGAGGCTTGCTTTCCGCCGCTGCTCGCCTTGTCCTTGTCCGCTCCGGCAGAGGGTTTCCCGTAGCTGACGGCCTCCCCGTTCCCGTCGAACCAGTCCGTCTTCCAGTGGATCAACCCGGCACCGGCGCCGGCGAGCAGGGCCACGGCCACGGCGGAGCCGATCCACACCTTCTTGCGGGATCGCCTGGGCTGTTGCGTCTGCGGGTACTCGTGCACGAACTCTGCTCCGAACAGGGCGGCTGCCCTCGGGCGGGCAGAACGGGTGGGTCTTTCTCTTTGGATGCGTTTCTCGACCCTGAAGGTTGCAAAAATATGCAATAAATGTCGTTTAGGTTTCAAATGAGCCGGACACGCGCGGGTGTCAGCCAGATGCGTACGGCGGCTGCGAGCCGGCCGTGGGGAGCCGATGCTGGGGTCATGAGGACCGGTACCGGTGGGCCACCGGACGAGGACGGGGTTCGGGACCGTCCGGGGCGGCCTGCGATGCGGCGGCGTGCCACGGGCTGCTGCATGGCGCTCGGGTTGCTGGTGTCGGCGGCGGTGCTGTTCCGGGTGGGACTGACGGACGCGCTGCGGGCGCTGACCTTCGGCGGTCGCGTCATGGGGGCAGTGTTCCTCGTGGGGGCAGTGGTGGAGGTGGTTGCAGCCGGGGCGGTCCTCGACTTCTGGGGCCGTCGAGTGACGCGGTACGCGGGTCAGGCAGTCCTGCTCGGCGTGAGCACGGTGGCGGTGACGAGTCTGGTCCTGCTGGTGTTCCAGTGGGAAGGCGGCTACCTCGCGGGCTGGTTCTGGCTGTGGGCAGGCCTGGTGGCATGGGCGGTGTGGGCCGTATGGGTGGTGACCCGGGAGAAGGCATGGCAGGGCATGCCGCATCCACGGAGCTTCGCCACCGGGGTTGCGCTGTCCGCGCTGATCGGTTCGGCGAGCGTGACGTATTCGGCGATGTACGTCCCGTACGTGGCGCCGCCCAAGGTGCCGTTCCTGGTGTCCTTCGGGAAGCCGGTGCTGAATCCTGACGGGAAGCGGCTCTACGTGCCGGCCCACTTCACCTTCCGCAACGACGGGGCGGTGAGCATCTTCGTGATCGGAACGCTGTGGTCGGCGAAGCTGTGGCCCACCGCGTTCCGTGAGAAGGGGACGGAGCGCACGCAGTGGCGGCAGGAGCTGGGAGACGGCTGGGACACACATCGCCAGGAGGACTTCAACGTCGCTCCCCGTTTGCTGGCTGCAGGGCAGATCTCCAATGCGGGCGCCCGGCTCGACCCCGGTGACGACTTCTCCAAGGACGCCGTCGTCGAGGTGCCGGTGGCAGCGGAGCAGGGCCGTGTGGAGCTCTTCGCGTCGGTTTCGTTCATCCGGGCGGACCGCTGCAAGCTTGCCAACAGCTATGTGGGATCGATCGAACGTTCGCGGGATCCGGATTCGCCGGGGAAGGAGCACGTACGTGATGCGCCTGACTGGTTGGCCGATCCGGGTGACGACTTCTTCCGGCACCGGTCGAGGATCTACCGGACCAGTGAGGTGATGCGGATGACGCAGGCGCCGGACTGGGCTGCGATGTGGTGGGTCATCCCGAAGGGGAGCGACGCAATCCCGTTCATGCAGGTGCACATCTCCCGGGATCCCGACGGGCGGGAGGCGCTCAGCGAGGACGAGCAGGAGCCGTACGGAATGAAGACCCTGGAGAGGGGTGTAGACCAGCCGGTGGCGGTGCTGCGCCGACTTGCCGGGGCTTGACGGTCTGCCATGGCGGGGACGCGGTGGTGGGGCTGGGAACCGATCCCGGCGCTCGCCGCGGCGGCGGGTGAGATCCTCAACGGATGAACGAGACATCCGCTGCTCCGGCGACCGCCGGGTGGCCGCCGGCCGCGGCCGGGGAGACCGATTGGCTGCGGGAGCTGGCCGGTGATGACGGGCTCACCGGCTTCATGCCACCGGCCCTGCCCGACGCCGCCTGGGTGCTCCACTCCCTGTACGAACACGAACTCGGGCCGACCGGAACGTCCTACGTGGCGTACCGACGGGCCGTACTGAATGGCGGTGGGCCCGAGATCGTCCCGGGCCTCGACCCCGCGGAAGTGTTCACCGACACCGTGGGCGAGCGCCCGGGACCCCGTTGGCGCAGACTGCGCTGGGCGGAACTCACGCAGCGAACCGATGACCCCCTCGTACCGGAGGGGCACCTGCCGTGCCCCACCTCCTTCCCTTCGTTCAAGCCGGGCGGCTGGCCGGTCGGCATCATGGCGCCGTCCGAGGGCAGGCTGGACCGCCCCGACTGGGACCGGCTGGTCGACATCCTCACCGAGCACAGCCCGCAGGGCGCGGAAACCCTCTGCCTGGCCTACTACAACCCGCTGCTGCAGAGGGCCGAGGACTTCGACAACGTGCACGTCCGGGCCGGCACACTGGCGGACGCCAAGGCGTTGTACGACCACCCCGAGGAGGACGGTTGGACCCCGTCCAACCTCTGGGCCCGGGACCGGTCCTGGGTCCTCTGTACGGACTACGACCTGTGGGCCACCAAGGTGGCGGGGCCCGCCCGGCTCGTCGAGGCCCTCCTCGCCGACACGGAAATCGAGGCCGTACGACTGCCCTGGGACCCCTGATCCCGACCCACCGCAGCCACCGGATGAAGCGCACCGTCACAAGGGCGCTCCGCCGGGGCGGGATGGGATCGCCTGCCTGTCGCTTCCGCATCACCGTAGCCCTCGTCACCCACCGGCAGTGCCCTCCGGGGCGCACGCTTCGGCACGTGGGGCGCAGCTCGGGGGTTGCCCGGGCGGCGCGACCCCGACGGGGGCGGCGGTGCCGATGGTGAGGCGGGTGGGCGCGGGCGTCGGCGGCCCGGGCTCGGGCAGGGGCAGGCGGCCGGAGGCGCCGGGGGTGATCGAGCCGAGGACGCTCGCGTGCCGGGCGCCGGTGCAGGAGGGGACCGTGCCGGCCAGGCCGTGCGCGGTGAGCCAGCCCAGGACGGCGAAGGCGTACGCCTCCTTGGCGCCCGACGGAAGGCCGAGTTCGTCCGAGGTCCGCAGCGTCACGGCCCCGTCCGCGCCGCTCAGTTCCTCCTGCAGCCGGCGCATCAGCACCGGGTTGCGGGTCCCGCCGCCCGACGCGATGACCTCGGTCGCCCCGAACGGCCGGACGGCGTCGGCGACGGTCCGCGCCGTGAGCCGGGTCAGTGTGGCGACCACGTCCTCGGCGGGCAGCGGCCCGCACCCCTCCAGCGCCGCCTGCAGGTACGGCAGGTGGAAGAGCTCCTTGCCCGTGGTCTTCGGGACGGGCAGCGCGTAGTACGGGTCGTCCAGCAGCCGCCGCAGCAGTGGCGGGTGTACGCGGCCCCGCGCGGCGAGCAGGCCGTCCACGTCCATCGCGTACGCCCGGCCCTGTCCGTCGCGCCCGGCCAGCTCCCGTACCGCGGCGTCGATCAGCGCGTTGGCGGGTCCCGTGTCGAAGGCCAGCGGTCCGCCGCCCGCCCGGTCCGACGACACGACCGTCACGTTCCCGATCCCGCCCAGGTTGAGGGCCACGGACACCCCCGGCCGTCCCCGCAGCCACAGGACGTCGAACGCGCTCACCAGCGGCGCGCCCTGCCCGCCGGCAGCCACGTCCCGGGTACGGAAGCCCGAGACGACGGGTCGGCCGGTCGCCTCGGCGATCCACGCCGGCTCGCCGATCTGGAGCGTGCCGTGCACCCGGCCGGCCTCGGCCCAGTGGTAGACGGTCTGCCCGTGCGACGCCACCAGGTCGGCCCGTCCGCCGCACAGTTCGGCATCGGCCCGCACCGCCGCCGCGGCGAAGGCCCGCCCGAATCGCGTGTCGAGCCGGCACACCGCCGCCAGGTCCGTCCGTGCGGGCGGCAGCGCCCCGGCCAGCTCCTCCCGCAGGTCGTCGTCGTACGCCGTACTGACCATCCCCAGCGGCGTGAGCACCAGCGTGTCCCCGTCGACGGCGATGTCGGCGGCGGCCGCGTCGATGGCGTCGTACGACGTGCCCGACATCAGCCCGACCACGCGCAGGGCGCTCACCGCAGCGGCCGCAGGTGGTCGTCGCCGCGCAGGGTCAGCAGCGCGACGCAGCTGACCGCGCAGGCCGCCGCCGCGTAGTAGGCGGGGATGTCGGCGTCCCCGGTCCGCGCGACGGCCACGGTGATGATCAGCCCCGCGCAGCCGGAGAACACGGCGTTGGACAGCGCGTACGCCAGTCCGAGCCCGGTGCAGCGCACCCGGGTCGGGAACATCTCGGCCAGCATGGCGGGCCCCGGCCCCGCCATCAGCCCGACGACGGCCCCGGCGCCGAGGAGCGCTGCGCCCTTCGCGTACCGCGGCACGTCGGCGTCCTGCACCAGGTCCAGCAGCGGCAGCGCGAGCACGGCGACCAGCAGTGCCCCCGCCACCATCACCGTCCGCCGGCCGATCCGGTCGCTCAGGGCGCCGGCGGGCAGGATCGAGGCCGCGAACCCCAGGTTGGCCAGGGCGGTGGCGACCAGCGCCTGCTGGAACGTCGCGTTCAGCGTGCTCTGGAGGTAGGAGGGCAAGACCACCAGGAAGGTGTAGCCGGCCGCCGACCACCCCATCACCCGCCCGGCACCCAGCACCACGGCCCGCACCGTCTCCCCGGCGCGCGGCCGCGCCACGCCTCCGCGCGCCGGGGCGCCGCTCGAGCCGTCCCCGCAGGCCGCCGCGACCACGGCGGGCGACTCGTCCAGCCG
>NZ_JBSGXU010000262.1:0-9175 GCF_053610205.1 Streptomyces sp. NPDC054932
GTGGGACACGGCGCGGCTGCTGGAAGCGGCGGGCCGGAGGGAGGAACTCATCGCCTGGCTGCGGACCCGCGCCGACGGCGGTGACGGCGATGCGCTGGGTGTGGCGGCCCGACTGTTGGAGGAGTCGGGCCGGGAGGAAGAGGCCATCACCTGGTACCAGCGCGCAGCCGACTCCGGCGACTACTTCGACGATCACGACGCCATGCGGCAGGCGGTGCGGCTGCTGAAGAAGGTGGGTGGGGAGGCGGAGGCGCTCGCCTGGTTGCGGACCCGCGCCGACGGAGGCGACCGCGATGCGCTGGACATGGCCACCCGACTGTTGCAGGCGGCGGGCCGCGAGGAAGAGGCCATCACCTGGTACCAGCACGCCGCCGCTGCCGGCGACATCTTCGCCCTGAGTGACGCGGTGCGGCTGCTGAAGGCGGCGGGCCGGGCGGAGGAGGCGCTCTCCTGGCTGCAGTCCCGCGCAGACGACGGTGACTTCTTTGCCCTGGGGGAAGTGGTCCGGCTACTGGAAGAGACCGACAGGATGCCGGAGGCGGCGGGCCGGGATGAGGTTTCCGCCTGGTTGCAGTCCCGCGCCGATGCCGGCGACCACCATGCGCTGGGAGCGGCGGCTCGGATGCTGGAGGCGGCGGGCCGGGCGGAGGAGGCGCTCGCCTGGCTGCAGTCCCGCGTCGATGCCGGCGACCACGATGCGCTGGGGGAAGTGGCACGAATAGTGAGGGCGACGGGCCGGGAGGAAGAGGCGATCACCTGGCATCAGCGCGCCGCCGGGGCGGGCGACCCCTTTGCCCTGGGGAAGGTGGTGGAGCTGTTGAGGGCGGCGGGCCGCGAGGAGGAGAGCGAAAGACTGCGACGGTTCGGGTGGGAGCCGGATGGCTCCATCGCGGAGCGTTGGGAGGTCCTGCCGGACGAGGCGTCCGGCGGAGAAGGCCGCGCGTGAGTGCGTAGGGTCTCAGGTCGAGGACCGTGGCGCCCGCCTCGGCCGCCCGCCGTCCATGACGCCGGAGCATTACGTCACGCCCGCGACCTGCTCACCCGCCCCGAGAACACCGTGACCTCGACCGCAAAGCTGCTCGGCATCTTCCGCAACACCATCTACAACACATGCCCGAGCTGAAACGTGGCCGCCAGGCACTTGCCGAAGCGACCACCACAGCTGACCCGCAACGAAATTGCCAGCAGGATCGGTGACACGGTTCTTACCGCCACCCCAACGCCCGCGCCCTGGCCGCCGTCGGCGACTTTCCCGGCGCCCGCCGGGCAGTGGACGACGTCCGCACCCGGGCCGAGCAGTTGGACGGCTCCGAGTCGGCGGACACTTGGTTCGGGTACCCGGCCCAGAAACACGCGGTCCACCCCTACAAGCTGCTCGGCGACACCCGCGCCGCGTACCGGACGCAGGACGAGGCCCTGGCCCTGACGTCCTCGCCGTCGGTGATCACCCGGGCGCTGGTCGCCATGGACACCGCCGCGTGCCTGCGGGGCGACGGGGATCCGGGCTCGGCCCGCGATGGCCGCCGCCGTCTGCGACCGGCTGCCGGCCGCATACCGGACCGGTCTGGTCTACTCCCGGGCCCAGCTGCTCCACCGGCTCCTGGACGGTGCCCCGCGGAGGCTGCTCGGTGACGCCCTCGCCTGAGCATGCTGCGAGACTGCGCTCGTGAGCATCATGCGCCGCCCTCGCGGGCCCGGACAGGCCCCCTTCTACTGCCACGAGGCGCGCGCGGTACGTGGTCGTGGAGCCGGTGGATCCCAGATCGGCGCGCTCGGCCTGGTTCTCGATGCCAGAGTGCTCTTCAACACGAGGTACATGGACGCCCCGTCACTCAGCTGCGCGAGGACGGATTCAATGTCCGCGACGAGGACGTGGCCCGCCTCTCTCCGTTCGTCCGCCACCACATCAACATGCTCGTCCGGTACTCCTTCCAACTCCCCGACCTGCCCAGGAGACCTGCGTCCGCTGCGTGAGCCAGCGCCACCGACGAGGATTGACGCCCGGCGCCGGCCCCCGGCGCTTGTCTCTTACCCCAGCCGCAAAGTAACGGTCGAGCTCGTTGTCAGTCGATGGCCTGGTAGAGCGTGGTCCAGAAGTCGTTCATGGCACGCGGCGAATCCGGGGTGGACAGTCCGACCTGGGTGAGCAGGACTCCGGTGAGCCGGTTGGTCCTGTCGGCGTAGACGGTGGTGCCGGTACCGCCGAACCAGCCGAACTGGCCGATGGGTGCGTAGTCGCCGCGATAGGTGCGCACCGCCATCCCGAAGCCCCAGCCGCCGTTCGCCCCCTGGCCGGACGACAGGTGGGCGACGTTGCTGAACATGGCGTCCCGGGCGGCAAGCTGCTGGGGCGAGAGGCGGTTGGTGGTCATCAGCTCAACGGCGGCCCGGGACAGGATCCGTTCACTCCCGTGCATCCCGTGGTTCAGCAGCATCTGGAAGTAGGCGTGGTAGTCGTCGGCGGTGGAGACCAGCCCGCCGCCGGCGCCTTGGAACGCGGGAGGCACGCTGGCCCTTCCCCCTGCCGCCTCGTCCCACACGACGAACTCGCCGGTCTGCAGGTCGGGCCCGTACAGGGGCGGGAGTCGGTCGGTCTTGTCGGCGGGCACGTGGAAGGCGGTGTCGTGCATTCCCAGCGGGTCGAGGATGCGTTCGCGCAGGAACGTCTCCAACGACTGTCCCGTGACCCTGGAGACAAGCACACCGACTACCTCGTTGCTGAGGTCGTACTGCCACCGCACTCCGGGCTGGTACTGCAGCGGCAGCTCGCCGAGGCGGCGCATCCACTCGTCCGGCTCCGGCGCCGGCCCGGATGCCACGCTGTAGTCGAGACGCTCGAAGGTCGCGGCCCTGATCGGGGAAGCCATCGACTCGAAGTCCACTCCAAGCCCGAACGTGGAGGTCAGCAGGTCCCGTACGGTGATCGGCCGCAGCGCCGGCACGGTGTCGTCCAGCGGTCCGTCGGGCCGCTTCAACACCTGCCGGTCGGCAAGTTCGGGCAGCCACTGATCCACCGGATCGTCCAGCCGCAGTCGACACTCGTCGAGCAGGACCATCGCCGCGGCCATCGTGACCGGTTTGGACGTGGACGCCATCCGGAAGATCGTGTCCCGGCGCATCGGCAAGCCACCGTCATGACGCATCGTCCCCATGGCTTCGACGTGCGTCTGGCCGCCGCGGCTGACCAGGGCGACAAGGCCGGGAATCTTCTTGGACTCGACATGCCGCGCCAGCACCTCGCGCAGTCGGTGCAGCCCTGCGTCGGAGAAGCCGCTGTTGCTTGTTCCCATGATGAATTTCCTGTTCACAGTGTTGGTTCCCAGGGCGGCCCTGGTGGCTGCCCGGCCCTTCGAGCGGCCATGTGAAGAGCCTGCAGCCTTGACCCAAGGTCAAGGTCAACCCCCTGTCGCGATCAAGGGGTGACCGGCACCGATCGCAGGCGTCCCGGTCCTCCTCCTCGGCGGCAGGGAGAGGTGGACCGGAACTGGTGCGCGCTATCCTCGCTCCGGTGCTCGTCCGGACTTCCCGGCCGACGCGGTTCGCGAGACCGCAGCCGCCCACGATCCGGAGGTGCGCCGACCCGATGGCAGACGGGCTCACGATCGGTCAGGCGGCGGCGTTCGTTGGTGTCACGATCAAGACCGTGCGGCACTATCACCGGCTCGGCCTGGTCGCCGAGCCGGAACGCGACGGTTCCGGCTACCGCCGATACCGATCGGGCGAGCTGTTCCGGCTGGTCCAGGTCCGGACCCTGGCTGCGGCCGGCGTGCCGCTGGCCGAGATCGGCGAACTGCTCGACGCCGATCCCAAGACGTTCGCCGCCACCCTGGACGGCGTCCATCACCAGCTCACCGAACGGATCGACGACCTGATCGCGCGCCGCGACAGGCTGCACCGTCTCGACCACGGCGACCGGGCCCTGCTGCCCGACCGGGCCTGCGCGGTCCTGGACCGACTCGCCGAACTCGGCTTCGGCCCCGACTACGTGGCCGGTCAACGGGAGGCTCTGGTACTGGCCCGGGCGCTGGTCCCGGAGATCTTCGACAGCTTCCTGACCCGGCTCGAACACTCGCTTGACGATCCCGAGTCCGTCGAGCTGACCAAGCGCGGTTGGGATGCGAGGGCCTGGGATCCGGACGACCCGCGGATCGAGGAGCTGGCGTCCGCCCTGGCCGACAAGCTACTGACCAACCGCGCGCTGCTCGCGATGCCGACCGGGTTTCGGAACCAGTCCGACGCCGCCTCCCGGTACGGAATGGTCAACCACCACCGGGAAGACCAATCACCGTCCATCGCCCGGTTGAACACGCTGGTCGAGGCGCACCTGCGCGCAGCCGGCATCGCCGTTCCGAGTCAGTGACGGCCGCCGTACCGGTTGCCCTGCGTGTTGCACCCAGAACGCCAAAGCTGCCACGAAGTGACAAGTAGCTCTCTGTAGCAAATCCGGGGTGGGCTTGTGCGGGTTTTCGATCTTTCCGGTCTTGAGGAGCCGCTCGGCGACGTTGGCCGGGTCACGAAGACCGGAGGGAGCGCGGAGTGCGGCAGGAGTGGGAGTCGGAGGACTTGATCGTTCGCGCTGTTGCTGGAGTTCTTCGGCTTCCGAAGAACTGCCGAGGAACACGGAACGGACTGGGGCGCCCCATACGTTGAGCAGGGCGGGGCCACGCCGTGCGCACCCGACGACACCGAAGGGATGGGGGGACGCGTGCCGCAACAGAGCCGCTCCGCGCGCCTGGCCGCGTCCGCGCTGACCCTCGTCGTCACCGTCCTCGCGCTGTTCGTCCCGGTGGCCGGGGCGCAGGGCATGCCCATGCCCGCCTACAGGCCGCTCGCCCACCACACGGTGGCGGGGCACGCCGGACAAGGGGCAGGACCGGACGACGTCCCGGCGCAGGTCGCGGTCACGCACCGACCTGACGCCCACATCCCGGGCCCGCAGCCTGCGGGTCCGGCGCGTACGGCCGTCGACACGGCCCCGCGCCGCGCCCTGGGCGGGCCCGACGCGCACCCCGCCACCGTACTCGCGCCACCGCGCAGGCCGGCCGAGTCCGCCGCCCCGCGCGGCCCGCCCCACCGATGAGCACGCAGACCGTCATCGACGCCTGACCCTTGTGACCCGGCGCACAGCGCGCGGGGCCGGTCACGCGTCCCTCCGTCCTGCCCTCATTGTGGAGTACGCATGTCTCGCGCACCCTTGTCCCGCCCACCCTTGTGGAGGGCGGTCGTCGCGCTGGCGGCCGTCGCGCTGTCCCTCTACATCGCCCTTACCCAATCCGCCCGCCTCGGCCTCGATCTGCGTGGCGGCACCCAGATCGTCCTGGAGACCCGGGACTCACCCACCGTCAAGGCCGATGCCGCATCCACCGACCGCGCTCTGGAGGTCCTCAGGCAGCGCGTCGACGCCCTGGGCGTCTCCGAACCCGGCATCGCCCGCTCCGGCGAGAAACGGATCATCGTCGAACTGCCCGGAGTGCAGGACCCAGGCAAGGCCGCCGAGGTCATCGGTCGCACCGCACAGCTCACGGTCCACCCGGTGACGGGGGCGACGGCCGACAAGGGCTCCGCGGAGCCCGGGGCCGACGGATCGCGCACCCTGCCCGACCCGGACCAGCCGGGCAACCACCTGAAGCTGGGCCCCACCGCCCTCACCGGCGAGGGGGTCAAGGACGCCGAGGCGGTCCTGGACCAGCAGTCGCTGGGCGGCTGGATGGTCTCCCTCGACTTCCGCAAGAGCGCGGGCGACACCTGGGCGAAGATCACCTCGGACGCGGCCTGCGCGCCTCAGGGCGCTCCGGAACGCCGCGTCGTCATCACCCTCGACAACAAGATCATCTCGGCGCCCGGCGTCAACGCGGACGTGGTGTGCGGGACCGGTATCACCGGCGGCTCCACGCAGATCAGCGGCGACTTCGGCCGGGCCGAGGCGCGCGACCTGGCGGCGCTCGTGAAGGGCGGCGCGCTGCCGGTGCCCCTCGACGTCGTGGAGCAGCGCACGGTCGGCCCGACGCTCGGCGCCGACGCAATCGAGGCGAGCACCAAGGCCGCGCTCATCGGCATCGCCCTGACCGCACTGTTCATCACCGTCGTCTACCGGCTCCTCGGCGCGCTCGCCGCCTTGGCCCTCGCGCTGTACGGCCTCATCTCGTACGCCGCTCTGGTGGCGCTCGGCGCGACGCTCACACTGCCGGGGCTCGCCGGGTTCGTCCTGGCGATCGGCATGGCGGTGGACGCGAACGTCCTGGTCTTCGAACGGGCCAGGGAGGAGTACCTGGGCGTCCGTTCCAAGGACTTGGCGAAGCCGGTGAAGACCGGCTTCGCGAAGGCATGGAGCGCGGTGATCGACTCGAACGTGACGACGCTGCTCGCCGCGGGATTGCTGTTCTTCTTCGCCACGGGCCCGGTCAAGGGCTTCGGGGTCACCCTGTGCATCGGCGTCCTGGCATCGATGCTCACGGCGCTCGTGATCACCCGCGCGCTCGCGGACTTCGCCGTCGCCCGCGGCTTCGTACGCAAGCGCCCCGGCCTGACGGGCATCGCCTCGACGGGCCGGGTCCGCACATGGCTGTCCCGCCGCAACCCGGACCTGGTCCGCCACCGTCGCCGCTGGCTCGGCGCGAGCGCACTCCTGGTGGCGGTGGCCGTCGCAGGAATCTTCATCCGCGGCCTGGACTTCGGCGTGGAGTTCACCGGCGGCCGCCTCGTCGAGTACAGCACCAGCAGGTCCGTCGACGCTGACACGGCCCGGAACGCCGTGTCCGACGCGGGGTTCCCGCGCGCGGTGGTGCAGGAGTCCGGCGACGGCGACATCACCGTACGCACGGAGAAGCTCACCGACGACGAACAGCAGCGCGTCAAGGCGGCCCTGGAGAAGCCCGGCGGAACCGTCACGGTGGAGCGTGACGAACAGATCGGCCCGAGCCTCGGCAGCGAACTGCGCCACAAGGCGCTCCTGGCCCTGGGCATCGCGGTGGCCGCCCAGCTGATCTACCTCAGCGTGCGGTTCCGTTGGACCCTGGCGGCTGCGGCAGTCTCTGCGATGGTCCACGACGTCCTCCTCGTGGTGGGCCTGTTCGCCTGGCTGGGCAGGCCGGTGGACAGCGTCTTCCTGGCGGCGCTGCTCACGGTGATCGGCTACTCCGTGAACGACACGGTGGTCGTCTTCGACCGCGTCCGCGAAGCACGCCGCCGAGACCCACGAGGCAACCTCGAGAAAACGGCCAACCACGCGGTGGTCCAGACACTCCCGCGCACGGTGAACACGGGCATGGGAGCCCTGTTCATCCTGACCGCACTGGCGGTACTGGGCGGCGACTCGCTGGCGGACTTCTCCGTGGCGCTGATCGCGGGCGTCCTGGTCGGCATCGCCTCGACCATCTTCACCGCGGTCCCGATCGCGATCGCCCTGGAACACCGAAACCCGCCACCACCACTGGCACCGGGCCGCCGCGCCGCGAAGGAAGTCCCTGACGGGTACAACCCGTTGGAGACGCGGAGGAAGAAGGAAAGGGGGACGGGGGCGGTCGTCTGAGCCCGCGAGGACGGTCCTGAGGCCGAGGGCAGCCTCCATCACACGCCGACCGGGCCTCCACGGAGCTCCGACAACCGCGGCCACGCTCCGTGGAGCCCCGGTCGGGAGAGGGACTGCTGAGCGCCCACTCACCCTCGCCGACGCCGACCTGCGGCGCCGAAGTCCGCTGGCAGATCGTCCTCCGGGTTCTGCCACCGGCCCGCCCCCAGCACCCAGATCTCCAGGCGCCGTAACGCGTCCTGCAGCGACACGAGCACGCATGAGCGCCGTGAGGGCGTACGCGGAGGAAGCGCCGCGCCCTGGCCTTGCGGTCGGGGCGCGGCGCTTGGGTGCCTCGTGGTGGTGTCTCAGGAGACAGCGGCCGCGCGAAGGATGTCGGCGTGGTCGAACGCCAGCCGCTCCGGCAGGTTGTCCAGGGGCCACCAGCGGGCGGTGCGGGCGTCGTCCCCGGCGCTGATCCGGGTGTCGGCGGGGACGACAACCGCGTACGCGACGGTGACGTACCGGCCACGCGGGTCGCGGTCGGGGGAGTCCCAGACGCCGATCGGGCGCAGCCTGTCAGCAGTGACGTGGACGCCGGTCTCTTCAGCCAGCTCCCGGGCCGCGGCCGCGAGGCTCGTCTCGCCGGGGTCGACGTGGCCGCCGGGCAGGGCCCAGGCGCCGTCGTGCGGTGGCCATCCGCGTTCGATCAGCAGCACGTCGCCGCGGGGCGTCAGGACCACCACGTCGGCGGTGTAGCGGATGGTCTCGAACATCTCGGTCTCGGTCTCGGTCATGTTCACCTCTCGGTTGGGTGGGCCAGTGGGCGGTGGTGTCGGTGACCACGAGGAATTGGTCGCTGCTGAGGTCCATGACGACCCGGGCGTCGGTGCCCTGGGCTCGCTGGGCGGCTGCGAATTCGTCGGCCGGCCAGCAGCCACACGAGCGCCTCCGGCGGGGAACTCCTCCAGGACGGTGCGGGCGTGCGCGGTGGTGGCGGCCATCAGGCACCGCCGCCGTTCACGCGCTCGTGGATGTCGATGAGCGTGGTGATGGCGTCGGGGTTGTCCGCCAGGCCGACCCATGTCCCGTGTGCAGTGAAGACAGGGACCTGGTCGCGGTCGGCGTCGAAGATGACGACGCAGTCGCCGTACCGGTCGAGCACCATGTCCCGAAGTCGCTTTGCCCGGTGGGTGGGTGGTGCGGAGGTCGGTACGGTGATTGGTCCGACGGTCGGTTCGGTGGTCGTCGGTCGCCCGGGGGCTTCGGGCGTACGGTGTCGCTCCCCGCCCACCGGACCGCGTAGATCATATTGTTTGCCGTTCGGGCAGCTTCCGTCCGAACGTAAGAAACGGGGACACCATGCGCATTCACCCAAGCCGTGCCGCGGCCCTAGCCACCGCCGTCGGGTTCGTCCTGGCACTGACCGGCTGCGGGGGCGGCGGCACGGACGGGGATCTCAAGGCGCCAACGGCCGGCACGGGCACGTCGGCGGCTTCCGGCACCCCGGCTGCTTCCGGTACGGCGTCGGCGACTCCGACGGCGGCCGGTCCGAGCGGCACCGGTGATCCGGCGGGCGGCGCCGGCCCGACGCCGACGGGCCCCGACGGCAACGGGAAGGCGACGGGCGGCACCTACGCGACCACCGAGGACGCCTATGCCTACACC
>NZ_JBSGXU010000263.1:0-9126 GCF_053610205.1 Streptomyces sp. NPDC054932
CTTCCAGCCCGTCCGGCGTTTGAGGCCGGGTCCGGGCGGAGCCCGGTTCCGGGAAGGGGCGGGGTGGGGGAAGGCCCCGCAGGGTCAGCCCGCCGCCGCGTCGCAGGCCTGGGCGCGCAGGGCCCGGGCCAGGTCGTCGCGGGACTCCAGGACCAGGCGGCGCAGCGCCGGAGCCGCATCCGCGTGGGCCGACAGCCACGCGTCGGTGGCATCCAGCGTGGCGGAGTCACCCTGCAGGGCCGGGTACAGCCCCTTCACCACGTCCATCGCGATCTGGATCGACCGGTCCGCCCACACCCGCTCGATCACCTCGAAGTAGCGCCCCGCGTAGGCCGCCAGCAGACCCCGCTGCGAGGGCTGCTGCATGCCCGCGATCGTCGCCTCCACCAGCGCGTTCGACAGCGCGTCCGACTCGACCACCGCCGCCCACGCCTGGTCCTTGACCGCCTGCGAGGGCCGCGCCGCCAGGCACCGCACCTGGTGCCGCTTGCCCGAGGCCGTGTCGTCGCGCGCCAGTTCGGCGGCGAGCACACCCTCGTCCACCGCCCCGTGCGCGGCGAGCGGCAGCAGGAAGTCCCAGCGCAGCTCCTGGTCCACGTCCAGCCCGTCGATCCGCGCCGAGCCCTCCAGCAGCCCCAGCAGCAGCTGGAAGTCGCCCTCGGTCGCCGCACTCGCCGCGAAGAAGCGGGCCCAGGTCAGCTGGTGCTCCGACCCCGGCGCCGCGAACCGCAGTTCGTGCAGCGCGCCCGCCGCCAGCTCCCGGCCGCCCTGCTCGCGCCAGCCCGGCGCCGCGTAGTGGGTGACCGAGGTGAGCGCCTGCGCGTGCAGCATCTGCAGGACGCCGACGTCCGTCTCGCGGCCCGCGTGCGCCAGCACCAGCGAGACGAAGTCGCGCGCCGGCATCAGGCCGTCGCGCGTCAGGTTCCACAGCGCCGACCAGCTCAGTGCCCGCGCGAGCGGGTCCTTCAGGTCGCCGAGGTGCGCCCGCAGCGTGGCCAGCGAGCCCTCGTCGAAGCGGATCTTGCAGTAGGTGAGGTCCTCGTCGTTGACCAGGACCAGGTCCGGCCGCTCGGTCCCGGCCAGCTCGGCGACGACCGTCCGCGCGCCCGACACGTCCGCGTCGGCCCGTGCGTAGCGGACCAGCGTCCCGTCGGACTCCAGCCGGTACAGGCCCACCGCGACCCGGTGCGGGCGGAGCTCGTCGCCCTCCTGGACGACGGCCAGTTCGGTCACGCGGCCGCCCGCGTCATAGGTGATCACCGGCGTCAGCGCGTTCACCCCGGCGGTCTGCAGCCAGGCGCGCGACCACTCGGCCATGTCCCGCCCGGAGACCTCCGCGAGCACCGACAGCAGGTCGTCCAGCGTGGTGTTCCCGTACGCGTTGGCCTTGAAGTAGCGCCGCGCGCCCTCCAGGAAGGCCTCCCGGCCCACGTAGGCGACCAGCTGCTTGAGCACCGCCGCGCCCTTGGCGTAGGTGATGCCGTCGAAGTTCAGCTTGGCGTCCTCCAGGTCACGGATGTCGGCCGTGATCGGGTGGGTGGACGGCAGCTGGTCGGCGCGGTAGGCCCACGCCTTGCGGTTGTTGGCGAAGGTGACCCACGCCTGGTCGAAGCGGGTGGCCTCGACCAGCGCGAAGGAGCCCATGAAGTCCGCGAAGGACTCCTTCAGCCACAGGTCGTCCCACCACTTCATGGTGACCAGGTCGCCGAACCACATGTGCGCCATCTCGTGCAGGATCGTGTTCGAGCGACGCTCGTACGAGGCCTGCGTGACCTTCCCGCGGAAGATGTACTCCTCCCGGAACGTCACCATGCCGGGGTTCTCCATCGCGCCCAGGTTGTACTCCGGGACGAAGGCCTGGTCGTACTTCCCGAAGGGGTAGGGGTAGTCGAAGATCTCGTGGAAGAGGTCGAAGCCCTGCTTGGTGACGAGGAAGATGTCGTCCGCGTCGAAGTGCTTCGCCAGCCCCTTGCGGCACATCGCGCCCAGCGGGATGGTCAGGTCCCCGCGCGTGTAGGAGTCCGTCACGTAGTGGTAGGGGCCCGCGACCACGCACGTGATGTACGTGGAGATCGGCGCGGTCTCGGCGAACCGCCACACGCCTGCCTCGCGGGACTCCTCCGCGCCGTTGCTCCACACCTGCCAGCCCTCGGGAGCCGTCACCTCGAAGCGGTACGGGGCCTTGAGGTCGGGCTGCTCGAAGTTCGCGTACACCCGCCGGGCGTCGGCGGGCTCGTACTGGGTGTAGAGGTAGACCTCGCCGTCCTCCGGGTCCACGAAGCGGTGCAGGCCCTCGCCCGTCCGGCTGTAGGCGCAGTTCGCGTCCACGACGAGGACGTTCTCGGAGGCCAGGCCGTCGAGGGAGATCCGGGCGCCGTCGAAGACGGCGGCCACGTCCAGCGCGCGCCCGTTCAGGGTCACGGCGTTCACCGAAGGGGCGATCAGGTCCGCGAAGGTGGAGGAGCCGGCGGCCGCGGCGCGGAAGCGGATCGTCGTCACCGAGCGGAAGGTCCGGGGACCCTCGGCCGGTTCGGCCTCGTCCACGGCGGAGCGGATGTCGAGGACCACCTCGTACCCGTCGACGGACAGCAGCTCGGCCCGCTCACGGGCCTCGTCGCGGGACAGATTCTCTCCGGGCACGTGCACTCCTTCGTGCGTGATCGCGTTCTTGTGTCGAATCCTCGCACGAGGGAATGCGCGCCACTCGGTACTCGTTGGTGACGGGGAACGTGAGCCCAGTGATGCCCTTTTGCGACCCCTGCCGAGACTGAGGAGAGACATGACCGACACCCAGGTGCGCGAGAAGACCCCGGTCGACTTCTGGTTCGACCCGCTCTGCCCTTGGGCCTGGATGACGTCCCGCTGGATGGTCGAGGTCGAGAAGGTCCGCGACGTCGAGGTCCGCTGGCACGTGATGAGCCTCGCGGTGCTCAACGAGAACAAGCTCGACGAGCTGCCCGAGACCTACCGAGAGCTGCTCGGCCCCAAGGGCTGGGCCCCGGTGCGCGTGGTCATAGCGGCGCAGCAGAAGCATGGTGAGGAAGTCACCGGCAAGCTCTACACCGCGCTCGGCACCCGCATCCACAATGACGAGAAGGGTCCGACCCGCGAGGTGATCGCCGAGGCGCTGGCCGAGGTCGGCCTGCCGGCCGAGCTGCTCGCGTACGCCGACTCGGACGAGTACGACGAGGTGCTGCGGGCCTCGCACAACGACGGCATAGACCGGGTGGGCCAGGAGGTCGGCACCCCGGTGATCTCCGTTCCGGGCGCCGAGGGCGACGTGGCCTTCTTCGGCCCGGTGGTCACCCCGACCCCGCGGGGCGACGCGGCCGCCCGGCTCTGGGACGGCACCCTGCTCGTCGCCTCGACCCCGGGCTTCTACGAGATCAAGCGCACCCGTACCAAGGGCCCGTCCTTCGAGTAGGACCTGCCGGTACGCACAGAAGACCCCCGTGAGTCACGTCCTCACGGGGGTCTTCCGTTCAACACGCCCGCAAGTGAAGGTTGAGAAGACGATCACGAGGCGGACGGGTCTGTGGTGGTGCGATCAGCCCTTGGCGGGGATCAGCAGCGGGGTGTTCGCCTTGGCGTCGGCGTAGCGCCCGGACACGTCCTGCCAGTTGACGACGTTCCACATCGCCTCGATGAAGTCCACCTTCTGGTTCTTGTACTGAAGGTAGAAGGCGTGCTCCCAGGCGTCGAAGACCAGGATCGGGGTGCTGGCCACGCCCACGTTGCCCTGGTGGTCGTAGACCTGCTCGACGACCAGACGGCCGCTGACGGGCTCGTACGCGAGCACGCCCCAGCCGGAGCCCTGGGTGGCGGAGGAGGCGAAGGTCAGCTGCTTCTTGAACTTCGCGAAGGACCCGAAGGATTCGGTGATCGCGTCGGCCAGGTCGCCCAGGCCGTCGGCCGCGGTGGGCTCGCCGCCGCCCTCGCCGGTCTTCGGGCTGGCCATGTTGTGCCAGTAGATGCTGTGCAGGATGTGGCCGGAGAGGTGGAACGCGAGGTTCTTCTCGAGGCCGTTGAGCGCGCCCCAGTTCTCCTTGTCGCGCGCCTCCGCCAGCTGCTCCAGCGTGTTGTTGGCGCCCGTGACGTAGGCCGCGTGGTGCTTGTCGTGGTGCAGCTCGATGATCTGCGGGTTGATCACCGGCTCCAGCGCCGCGTAGTCGTACGGAAGCTCAGGAAGCGTGTAGATGGCCATGCGTGTTATCCGGTCCCCTCGGCGTGCCAATCGCTTATTGCAATCAATGCGCAACTGCACGCTAGCAGTATCTATTCCACCTCACACGTAAGGGTTACCTCTGTAAAACGCAGGTGGGCCCCGTGCGAACGCACGGGGCCCACCTGCGGTCGAGGGGCAGTCAGCGGGCGTCGGCCGCACCGCGCTGCAGGGCGCGTTTCTGCAGGACCCAGCCGGTCGCCGCGAGGGCGACGGCGAGCCCGCCGGTGAAGATCACCTGGACCCGGGTGTCCTCGCCCAGGGCCATCAGAACCAGGACCCCGGCCACCCCGGCCAGCGCCACCCAGGTCAGATACGGGAAGCCCCACATCTTCACGACCAGCTTCTCGGGGGCCTCGCGCTCCAGCCGCCGGCGCAGCAGGAACTGCGAGACGGCGATGAAGCCCCAGACGATCAGGATGACCCCGCCCACCATGTTCAGCAGCCAGGCGAACAGGGTGTCCGGGTACCAGTAGGACAGCAGCACGGTGACGAAGCCGAAGCCGCAGGAGGCGAGCACCGCCCGGCGCGGCACCCGGCCGGTGACCTTGCCCAGTGCCTTGGGGCCCTGGCCGCGGGAGACGAGTGAGTGGGCCATGCGCGAGGAGCCGTAGATGTTGGCGTTCATCGCGGACATCAGGGCGATCAGGATGACCACGTTCATGATCTCGCCGGCGGCCGGGATGCCCAGCCGGTCCAGGGTGGCGGCGTAGGGGCCGTCCGCCGTGACCGCCGGGTCGTTCCACGGCAGGAGGGTGACGATGACGAGCATGGAGCCCACGTAGACGATCGCGATCCGCCACATGGTGGTCCGCACGGCCTTGGCCACGCCCTTGACCGGATTCTCGGACTCGGCGGCCGCGATGGTCACCGTCTCCAGTCCGCCGTACGCGACGACCGAGGCCAGCAGGCCGACCAGCAGGCCGTCCACGCCATTGGGCAGGAAGCCGCCGTCGTGCAGCAGGTTGGCGGCGCCGGGGGAGTCGGTGCCGGGCAGCAGACCGAGCACGGCGAGCACGCCCAGACCGAGGAAGAGCGCGATCGCGCCGATCTTGAGGGCGGCGAACCAGAACTCGAACTCGCCGAAGTTCGAGACGGCGGCGAGGTTGGAGCCGCAGAACACCGCCATGAAGACCAGCACCCACATCCAGGACGGGGTGCCCGGGAACCAGCCGGTCATGATGTGCGCCGCGCCGATGCCCTCGATGGCCACGCCCACGCACAGCAGGATCCAGAACATCCAGCCGGCGGTGAATCCGGCCCAGGGGCCGATCGCCCGCTCCGCGTGCACGGAGAAGGAGCCGGAGGCGGGGTTGGCGGCCGACATCTCGCCGAGCATCCGCATCACGAACATCACCAGCAGCCCGGACGCGGCGTACGCGAGCACGATCGAGGGGCCCGCGGCGGCGATGCCGGCGCCGGAGCCGACGAAGAGTCCGGCGCCGATGACGCCGCCGAGGGCGATCATCGAGAGGTGGCGCTGCTTGAGTCCGTTGCCGAGCGGGGAGCCGGCGTCGGTCTGCGGGGGTTCGAGGGGCGTCAGGGTGCTCTGACTCATTGGGGTGTGCCTGTCCGGTGTGCGGGGGGACGTGATGAGGTGCCCCAGTCTCACCTCTGTCCGATCTTCGGATGGTTGACGTCCGATATGCGGACGGCCGGATGACCGGCCGTGATCATCCCCGTACGCTGCCGACAGGACGCGGGTGACACGACGACAGGGGGAGCGGTGGAAGAACGAATGGACCACGGCATACGGGAACTGGCCGCCACGGGCCGGGGGGTGCTCGTCACCGGGGCCTCGCGGGGCATCGGGCGGGCCATCGCCACGGCCTTCGCCGAGCGGGGCGACCGGGTGGCGGTGCACTGCACGGTCCGGCAGGCGGACGCCGAGCGCACCCTCGCGGACCTGCCGGGCGAGGGCCACGTCCTCGTCGGCGGCGACCTCGCCGACCCGGCCCGCGTGGAAGCCCTCGCGGCCGAGACCGAGGAGGCGCTCGGCGGCATCGACGTCCTCGTGAACAACGCCGCCGTGATGGTCGCGCACCCGCTGCCCACGACCTCGTACGCCGACTGGCAGGAGGCCTGGCGGCAGACGGCCGCCGTGAACCTCTTCGGCCCGGCCAACCTCACCCACTGCGTCGCCCGCCGCATGATCGCCGGCCGGCGGGAGGGCCGCGTCGTCAACATCGGCTCGCGCGGGGCGTTCCGCGGCGAGCCCGACCACCCCGCCTACGGCGCCACCAAGGCGGCCCTGCACGCGCTCGGCCAGTCCCTCGCCGTCTCCCTGGCCCCGCACGGCATCGCCGTGGCCTCCGTGGCGCCCGGCTTCGTGGCCACCGAGCGGGTCGCCGGGCGGCTCGACGGGGAGGAGGGCGAGCGGATCCGGGCGCAGAGCCCCTTCGGACGGGTCGGCACGCCGGAAGAGATCGCCGCCGCCGTGCTGCACCTGGCCTCGCCCGCCGCGCGCTGGAGCTCGGGCACCGTGCTCGACGTCAACGGAGCCTCGTACCTGCGCACCTGACGCGCGAAGGCCCCCCGCGCCGGGAGCGCGGGGGGCCTTCGCACGGGCCGGCGCCTTGGGCCGGTGGTCCGTCAGGACTTCGCGGTGCGCCGCTCCCGCAGCTCGCGGACGCCCGCAACGGCCAGGACCAGCGCGGCCGCGCCCGTCGACCACAGCAGCTGGGGCCGCGCCGAATCGTCGAACAGCATCAGCACCAGCACCGCCGCCATCCCGAGCAGCGCCGCCCAGGTCGCGTACGGGAACAGCCACATCGGCAGGGTCAGCCGCTCGGGCATGTCCCGCTCGATCCGGCGGCGCAGCTTCAGCTGCGAGACGGCGATCAGCGCCCACACGAACAGCAGCACCGCTCCGACCGCGTTGAGCATGTAGAGGAAGATCGTGTCCGGCCACAGCAGGTTGAGCACGACCGACACGAAGCCGAAGGCCACCGAGGCGAACACCGCCCGGCGCGGCACGCCGCCGCCCGAGACCTTCAGCAGCGACTTGGGCGCCTCACCGCGCTCGGCCAGCGAGAACACCATGCGCGAGGATCCGTACAGGTTCGCGTTGAGCGCCGACAGCAGCGCCACGAACACCACGATGTTCATGATCTGCCCGGCCGCCGGGATGCCGATCGAGTCGAGGACGGCGACGTAGGGGCTCTCGCCCGGCTTCAGCGAGTCCCACGGCAGCAGCGTCACGATGACCACCATCGAGCCGACGTAGAAGAAGAGGATGCGCCACACCGCGCTGCGCACCGCCCGGGACACCGACCGCGCCGGGTCGTCCGACTCGGCGGCCGCGATGGTGACGACCTCCAGGCCGCCGAAGGCGAAGATGACGGCGAGCATGCCGGCGACCACTCCGCCGAAGCCCTCGGGGAAGAAGCCGCCCTGACCGGTGAGGTTGGCCATGCCGACCGGTTCCGTGTCCGGGAGCAGGCCGAAGACCGCGAGGGTGCCGAGGATCAGGAAGAGCACGATCGCGCCGACCTTGAGGGCGGCGAACCAGAACTCGAACTCGCCGAAGTTCTTCACCGCGGCCAGGTTGCTCACGGTGAAGACCACCATGAAGAGCAGTACCCAGACCCACTGGTCGACCGACGGCACCCAGCCGTTCGCGATCTTCGCCGCTCCGGTGGCCTCCACGGCCAGCACCACGACCAGCAGGAACCAGTACAGCCAGCCTGCCGAGAAGCCGGCCCAGCGCCCGAGCGCCCGCTCCGCGTAGACGGAGAAGGAGCCCGAGGCGGGCATCGCGGCCGACATCTCGCCCAGGGCCCGCATCACCAGCATCGCGAGGACGCCGGCGAGCAGATAGGAGCAGATGATCGCCGGTCCGGCGATGCCGATGCCGGCTCCGGAGCCGACGAAGAGCCCGGCGCCGATGACGCCGCCGAGGCCCAGCATGGTCAGGTGGCGCTGCTTGAGGCTGTGGCTGAGGGGTTCCGCGGGCAGGTCGCCCGTCGTGGGAGGTGCTTCTTCCAGGCGCTCGCTCATGAAGGGTGCTCGTACTCTCGTTCGGCCCAGCGGCGGTGGGGCTCCGCGTCAGGATTGGCGGGACCCTACAGTCTCACTGAGCGGCGGGCGTCCGTGCAAAACGGACGTGCTGTCTGATCCTCCTCGTGACGAGGATCACTTCGTCTCGGGTGTGATGCGCAGGCTTTGTGAAATCCCCACCAAAGCGGGGAGCGGGGCTTTGTCCCGGGTGGCGGTGGGGCGGCGGGGGGCCGCGCACTAGCGTCGGTGATCGTCCTGCCACCCCCATCCCGTGGAGCCTCCCGATGAGCACTGCCTCCGTCTCCCTCCGGCCCGGCGCCGTCCTCGCCGACCTGCTGCCCGCGAGCCGCGTCCGCGACATCGCGCTCGTCGTCGGCGGCGCCGCGCTCACCGGCCTGGCCGCCCAGATCGCGGTTCCCGTTCCCGGCTCCCCGGTCCCCGTCACCGGCCAGACCTTCGCCGCGCTGCTCGTCGGTACGGCCTTCGGCGCCCGCCGCGGCTTCCTGGCGCTGGCGCTGTACGCCCTCGTCGGCATGGCCGGCGTGCCGTGGTTTGCGGGCGGGACCTCCGGAGCGGGCGGCGCCTCCTTCGGGTACGTGCTCGGCATGCTGCTCGCCGCCACCCTCGTCGGCGCCCTCGCGCGGCGGGGCGGCGACCGCTCGGTGCTGCGCACGGCCGGCCTGATGGTGCTGGGCTCGGCCGTGATCTACGCGGTGGGCGTGCCGTACCTGATGGCCGCCACCGGGATGTCCCTCGGCGTGGCCGTCGCGAAGGGCGTGGTCCCGTTCCTGATCGGCGACGCCCTCAAGGCCGCGCTGGCCATGGGCGCCCTGCCCGCCGCCTGGAAGCTGGTCGGCCGCCGCGGCTGACCACCCCCCGAACGCACCGGAGCCCGGCCCGCCTTG
>NZ_JBSGXU010000264.1:0-9123 GCF_053610205.1 Streptomyces sp. NPDC054932
GTCTCCTCGGCTCGCGCCTGCGGCCGTGGTTGTGCCGTTCGGCCTGGGTTGCGCGCTCGTCCTGCGGGGACCCTCCTGCGTGTCCCCGCCCCACGGCCGGCTTCGGCGGTCCTGCCCGCGCAGGGGGAAGCGGGGACGGGGAGGGGTGTCCCCGCAGGACGAGCGCGCAACCGCCCCGTACGGGCCGAACACCGCCGCAGGCGCGAGCCGAGGAGACACCCCTCCCCGGCCCCGCGGACCGGCCCGCCCAGCGGACCGGCTCGCACCACCGCCCGAGCCCCGCGCGAGCGGGAGGCCGGCCGACCCCGGGCTGCTGCCCCCGCGGGAGCGGAAGGGCGTGGCGGGAACTCCTCGGACCTCCCGGGAGTCGGATGCTATGCAGACAAAACCGGCGCCCCCGGGGGAAGGCAGGAGCACGTGGACAACCGCAGCACGGCCGGAGGCAAGGGCACCGCCCCGCCCCCCGCGCCACCCGCACCGCACCCCGCCCGCGCAGCGGTGGGCGCGTTCGTGTTCAACGCCGCCGACGAGGAGCGCCGCCGCGGGGTCCGCCGGATGAAGGCCACCGCGACCGGTCTGCTGATCCTGGTCGCGCTGGTCTACGTACTGGCCAAGTACGCCCAGCACGCCTGGGGCGCGGGCGGCTGGGCCGCGTACGTCGCCGCCGCGGCCGAGGCCGGCATGGTCGGCGCGCTCGCGGACTGGTTCGCCGTCACCGCCCTCTTCAAGCGGCCCCTCGGCCTGCCCATCCCGCACACCGCGATCATCCCGACCAAGAAGGACCAGCTCGGCGTCACCCTCGGCGAGTTCGTCGGGGAGAACTTCCTCTCCTCCGACGTGGTCCGGGCCCGCCTCCACGCCCTCGGCATCGGCGGCCGCCTCGGCTCCTGGCTGGCCGAGCCCGAGCACGCCGACCGGGTCACGGCCGAGCTGGCCGCCGCGCTGCGCGGCGCCCTGACCGTGCTGCGCGATTCCGACGTGCAGGCCGTCGTGGGCGAGGCGATCACCCGGCGCGCCGAGACCGCCGAGATCGCGCCGGGCATCGGCAAGACCCTGGAGCGGGTCGTCGAGGACGGCGGCCACCGCCGAGCCGTCGACCTGATCTGTGCCAAGGCGCACGACTGGCTGGTCACGCACGGGGCCTCGATCACGGACGCGGTCCAGGGCGGCGCCCCGGGCTGGACCCCGCGGTTCGTGGACCGCAAGGTGGGCGAGCGCGTCTACAAGGAACTGCTCCGCTTCGTCACGGAGATGCGGGACATGCCCGAGCACCCGGCGCGCGGGGCGGTGGACCGTTTCCTCACGGACTTCGCGGCCGATCTCCAGTCGGACACCGAGACCCGCGCGAAGGTGGAGCGGCTCAAGTCCGAGATCCTGGAGCGCGACGAGGTCCAGGACGTCATCGCCTCCGCGTGGTCGGCGATCCGCTCGATGATCATGTCGGCGGCGGAGGACGAGCAGAGCGAGCTGCGCCTGCGGGTCCGCGCCTCGCTGCTGTCCCTCGGCGCGCGCCTGGCCACCGACGGCCGCCTGCAGGCGAAGGTGGAGGGCTGGATCGAGGGCGCGGTCGTCTACGTCGTCACCACCTACCGGACCGAGATCACCTCGCTGATCACCGACACGGTGGCGGGCTGGGACGCCGAGCACACCTCCCGCAAGATCGAGGCGCACATCGGCCGTGACCTGCAGTTCATCCGGATCAACGGCACGGTGGTCGGCGCCCTGGCGGGCCTGCTGATCTATACGGTGTCCCGGGCCTTCGGGGCCTGAGACAGGGGGAGCGGCAGTTCCAGCTGGGCGTGCCCGCGGGCGGTGACGTCCGGGGGAGCCGGGCGGGCGGCGCCCAGGGCGAGGAGGGCGCGCAGCGCGGCGATCACGTCGGCCGGCCGGTCGCGGAGGATCCCGGGCGTCGTACCGGCCACCAGGACGCCCCGGGACTCCAGGCGCAGCCGCCGGTGCAGGGTGGCCTGCCAGGCGTCGCGCGTGTAGTGGTACTCCGCCGAGTCGATCTCCAGAGCCACGCCCTCCTCGGGCCAGTACGCGTCCGGGCTGGCGAGGAAGGCCCCGTCCAGGCCGTGGAGGCGGGCGTTCCAGAGCGGGGCGGGCAGGTCGGTGGCGGCCAGGGTGTCGCGGGCTCGGCCCTCGGCGATCGAGCGGACCCCGGCGACGAGTTCGGCGGCCGCGGCCCGGACGGCGGGTCGCCCACGGATGCGGCCCGCGCGCAGTTCGGCGTGCAGGTCGTGCGGGTGGCACCAGCCGCCCTGGACGACGTTGGCCAGTACGGAGCGCACCAGGTCCGGATCGTCGGTCCGGGCCGCGAAGTCGGCGGCGGCCCGGACCGGGCGGGCGCTGGGGACGCCGCGGATGTGGATGGTGGCGGGCCAGCGTGCCGTCGAGGCGGGCCGTACCCGGCCCGCGGCGGCCGGTGAGCGCGGGGCGCGGACGATCACGTCCAGCGGTTCGGGCGGGGCGTCGCGGATGCCCAGGAGGGCGAGGGCGGCTCCCCCCGTGAGTGCGGCGCTGGATCCGGAGAGCGGATCGGCCGCGGGGTGGGCGGCGTACAGGACGGCGGACAGTGCCCGCTGCCTGCTGTCCGGCGGGCCGGTCTGCAGGAGGTACACCCGTGGCAGGATCCGCTGCCAGGGTCCTCCGGGGCGGCTGCGGCCGCTGATGGTGGCGGCCGGGATCCCGGCCTGCCTGAGCTGGTGGTGGGTGGCCATGTTCAGCTGGCGCCGGGCGGTACGAGTGATCACGCCCCGGGTATGCCCGGTGGGGCGTGCGCGATGCTCAGGCCGAGGGGTGGTTCGGGGCGAGGAAGACGACGACGCCGTTCTGCGTTCCGGGCAGCGGGGTGACCTCGTGCCAGCCGAGCCTGAGGTAGGTGGCGACGGTGTCGGTGGCGACCCGGGCGGTCAGCAGCCAGGCGCGGTCGTCCGGGGCGTCGGCGGTGATCTCGGCGAGCAGGGCGCGCCCGGTGCCGTGCCCGCGCGCGTGGGGGCGTACGGCGAGTTCGTCGATCTCCAGGGCGCCGATGAGCAGTTCCCGTACGCGCTGCCGGCCGAGCTGCGCGGAGACCTGGCCGTACCCCCGGTCCGTGGGGAAGGCCTTGGGGGTCAGCCAGGCGGTGGCGAATCCGTCGATGCCCGCGGCGGACTGCGCGAAGGCGGTGCGGAAGCCGGCGCGGCGGCTGTCGGCCTGAAGCCTGGCACTGAAGAGGCGAATGGTTTCTTCGTCCTCGTTCCACGGTGGAGCGGAGAAGACCTCGCTGTAGGCATCGGCCAGTTCGTCCGACAGGTCCAGCACGGCCGGTCCGTAACAGATCACGTTTGCAGCTCCTTGGGCCGGCTTGGGCGGCTTGGGTCGTATCGCCCGTGTAGGAGAGTGAATCTACGCCGGAGAGGTTCCACGGAGGGCACGTGCACGGATCCGGAGGGTGTGCGACAAATCCGACTTCCGTACCTGACTTCCGCACCCGATTTCCGTACCCGGCCCGGACCGCCCGTATCGCCGACCCGGGCGCGGCGTTGAACCGGTGTGCGTACTTCTCTCCTGCGCCGGACCCTGGCCGGGCTCACCGCGTGCGCGGTGGCGTTCTTCATCATCCTGGGCGTCATGGCGGTGCTGCCCCGAGCCGTCCAGGACACGCTGCCGCCCGGCGTCCTCGGCGGCGCGGTCGTGGTCCTCGGCGCGGCGGCCGCCCGCCGCTTCGCGCGGCGCGCGCGTTAGCCTCGTAGCGACGTCACGTTCGAACGACCCGGAGGCTCCCACGATGGCGCAGATCCCCACCTCGGCAGTAGCGGCGGCAGGCCTGGTCGGCGGCTACGCCACGGCCCGCTGGACCGGCGTGCGACCGCTCGGCGGCGTGGTCCTCGCGGCCGCCGGCACCCTCGCGGCCCGCGAGTGGCACCGCCGCACGACCCCGGCGACCACGGCCCTGCTCGGCGCGGCCTACGTCGCCGCGTTCGCGGGATCGCACCCCCTGGCGAAGAAGATCGGCGCCTGGCCGGCGGTCTTCACGGCGGCCGCCGCAATGGCCACGGCCTCGTACGCGGCGGCGGACCGCTAGAGGCGTGGTGACGGCTCGGGCCCGGCCTGGCCGCCGGTCGTCCTCCGCATCGGAAACGGGGAACCCGACCGGCCCGTGGCGGCGGCCCGGCCGTGCCGGCGACCGCGTGCGGTGTCCCCGTCGCCGCTGCCGGACTTGAGGTCGTGCGCCTCCCGCCCCGGCCCGCCCCGGGTGAGCGCAGGTCGTTCGGGCGCGAAGGCCGACTCCGTCCCGGCACGGCCTGTCGAGGGACCCACCGGTTCAGCGTCCCGGGGCGGGGTGCGGCGGCAGCGCGAGGGTCGTCGGCGGGCGGTCCCGCGTCAGCGTGATCTCGCGTGCGACTTCCTCGGGGGACTGGTGCTCCCAGAACCGGAGCACGGTCCAGCCGACCGCCTCCAGGTGGGCCGTCGTCTCGCGGTCGCGGGACATGTTCTTCTCCAGCTTGGCCCGCCACCATTCGGCATTCGCCTTCGGCCGCGTCGCGTGCTCGGGACAGCCGTGCCAGAAGCACCCGTCCAGGAACACGGCGATCTTCGCGCGGGTGAAGGCGATGTCGATGGTGCGGCGGCGTATGCCGGGAACAGGGAAGTTCACGCGGTAGCGAAGGCCGGACGCGTGGAGGAGACGGCGAACGGCCAACTCGGGTGTGGTGGCGCGTGAGGCCTGTCGACTCATACGCGCCGAGACACCGGGGGAGGAGGGGACGGCACCAGGCATGGACGCATGATGTCAGCCCCCTTGTCCACCATCCATGCGGGCTCAGGTGGTGCGGGCTTCCCCGTGGCACTCCGAGTACGGCTTGCCCGATGTGCACCAGCAGGAGGCGGTGGGGGGCGGGGGCCAGGGGGTGGCCTTGCCGCGGGCTGCCAGGGTCGTGGCGTATTCGGCCAGCAGGGACGGGGAGGCCGGGGAGGTCTTCTCCGATGCCGCGAAGGCCTCGTAGGACGGGACGCTCGCCGTGACGATGCCGAGGTTCGTGGTGCCCGAGGCGGCCAGGGCGCGCAGGGAGGTCTCGATGTCCCGCAGGTGGATCTCGTGCGACGGGTACTCCGAGGCCAGCGTCGGGTACGACATCAGCAGTTCCGCCAGCTCGCGCGCCGGCCAGTGGAGGATCGCCACCGGGAAGGGGCGCGAGAGGGCCGCGCGGCGGTCGCCCAGTTCGGCGCGCAGGCGGGCGATCTCGGCGCGCAGCTCGGCGGGGTCGTCGGAGCCCAGGGCCCAGATGCGCTTCGGGTCGTGGAGCTCGTCGAGGGGGATCGGGCCGATGTGGCGGGTGTCCGCGACCATGTCCCAGTCGTCGTGCGGGCGTCCGAGGAGGCGGCGGACGCGGTGGCGGCCCGTGAGGAGGGCGGTGGTGGCCGGCGTCAGCGGGTCGTCCTCCGCGATGAGGAGGGTGGCCGCCTCGGTGAAGCAGTCGTGCGAGGCCTCCAATTCGTCGTGGGCCTCGAGGGCTTCCGCGATGACCTCCCACGGCGCCGGGTCCTTGGGCGAGGCGGCGCGGATGCCCGAGATGAGGGCGCGGGCCTCCGCCTCGTGGCCGTACTCCCAGAGGTTGGCCGCCTGCAGGGCCTTGATCAGGTGCGGGTCGGACGGGGAGGAGGAGAGGAGTTGGTCGTAGAGGGCACTCGCCCGGTCGCGTGCGTCGGCCAGTTCGAGGTGGGCCGCGGCCTGGAGGAGCAAGGGCTCCTGGTCCTCGGGGTAGCGGGTCGCCGTGCGGATGAGGCGCTCGGCTTCGGCGATGTGCTCGGCAGGCGTGTCGGGGCGCATGGTTCACACCGTACTGCCGCTGGTCAGTTGACGGGGGAGGACTTAAGGTGCCGCCCGTGCGAGATCGCGTACCCGTGGTGGTGCAGGGGAGCGGCCGGCGGGTGCGCCGGGCCGGTCTCGCGGGGGTGCTGTGGGCGGGCGCCGAGCTGATCGTCACCGTGGGCGTGGTGGTCCTGTTGCTGGTGGTGCACCAGGTGTGGTGGACCAACCGGCAGGCCGCGGCCGCCGCGCAGGAGCAGGTCCGGGCCCTGGAACGGGCCTGGGACGGCGCCGACCCCGACGGCCCCGGCCCGGGCTCCGGCCTCCCGCCGCAATCCGCTGCCGACGCCGGCGACGATGCCGATCCGGTGGACGCGGCCGGCTCCGGGGGCGAGGAGGCTGCGGCGGCCGGGCGCGTCCCGGACGGGGCCGCGACCCGGGCCGCCCGGCCCGCCCGGCCCGCCCGGCCCCCGGACCGGGACGGGGCGTACGCCGTCCTGCGCATCCCGCGGCTCGGTCTCGTCGTGCCCGTCGCGCAGGGGGTCGACAAGCGGACCGTCCTGGACAAGGGGTACGCCGGGCAGTACCCGGGGACCGCCGGGCCCGGGGCGCAGGGGAACTTCGCGCTGGCCGGGCACCGCAACACCCACGGCGAGCCGTTCCGGTACATCAACCGGCTGCGGGCGGGCGACGAGCTGATCGTCGACATGCGGGGGCGCCGGTACACGTACGTGGTCGGGAGGACGCTGAGTCAGACGACCGAGCGGGACACCGGGGTGATCGCGCCCGTGCCGCGGAGCGTGGTGAAGCCGGACCAGGGGTACGGCGAGCCCGGCGCGTACATCACGCTCACCACCTGCACGCCCGAGTACAGCTCGAAGTACCGCCTGGTGGTCTGGGGGACCCTACTCAGGTCTTCCTGACGTCGATACTTCCGGCCGATGGATCTGTCGGTGGGCCCGGTTACCATCGATCTCGTACGGGAGTTCGTGCGCGGGAGCGGAGAGGGGGAGGTCCATATGGCTCGGCAACGACCCGACGGCCGCCTGCTGTCCTTCACCCTGTTCGCCCGGACCTCGCGGGTCCTCGCCGTGCTGCTTCCGCTCGTGCTGCTCGGGGGACTCCTCGGGCTGTTCGCCGGGGAGGGCGGGCTGGGCGCCGTGGTGGTCGCGCTCGCGGCCACCGTCGCCGTGGGTACCGCGGCCCTGGCCGCCGCCGCGCGGCTGGTGCGGCCCGTGCCGCCGCACCGAATACGCACCGCGATCCGTGATCGCGAGCAGCGCACGGCGTTCCTGCCGCAGCGTGATCCCGATGCCTCGGGCCGGTCGCGGCCCAGGGCGCCCGGCCGTCTCGTCCCGACGGCCGCGTAGGGGCGCGCAGCACTTCCCGCCTTGTCGCCTTCTGCTGACTGATCACTGTTGTCGCCCCTCGCGGGTCGTCACGCCGAAATGCATGTCTTTTCGACGTTCGACGAGACCCCTCGGAGGGCCCGCGTGTCCGTTTTCGTCAATCTTGTTGCTGAGCTGGGCCGGCTTCTCGAGCCGGTGCTGGCCGAGTCCGCGACCGCTGCCGCGATCGTGCTGTTCACCGTGCTCGTACGGCTCGCCCTGTACCCGCTGAGCCGGGCCGCCTTCCGGGGCGCGACTCCGGCGGCGGGGTGCCTGCCGCTGCTGCTGCAGCTGCCGGTGTTCTTCGTGATGTACCAGGTGTTCTCCTCCGCCGAGGTGGGCGGGGAGGTCAATGAGCTGCTCGGGCACCGGCTCTTCGCCGCGCCGCTCGGGGCCCGGTGGACCGGGGCGCTGGGGGAGGGCGGCCTGTTCGGGGCGCAGGGGCTGGTCTTCCTCGGCCTGTTCGGGGCCATCGCCGTGGTCGCCGCGTGGAGCGCGGTGCGGGCGCGGCGGACGGCCGCGCTGGCTGCGGCTGCTGCCGCCGCCACCCCGCCGAAGCCGATCGGCCGCGCCGCCAAGGCCGGGCCCGGTGCCGCGGCCGGGGCCCTGGCCGAGGTGAGCGCCGAGCAGCAGGAGGTCATGCGCAAGCTGGGCGGCGTACTGCCCCTGCTGTCGTTCGGGACGCTGATCACGGCCGCCGTGGTGCCGCTGGCCGCCGGGCTCTACCTGCTGACCACCACCGCGTGGTCGCTGGCGGAGCGGTCCTGGCTGCAGTACCGCAAGGAGCGGGCGGGCCGGCCGGCTGATGGAGGCGAGCGTTCCAGTCTGTGAACAGGGTCTTGCGGATTGGGTGGACATCTTGGAGGATCGACCAATCCTCCGATGGCCGCAACCCATCGGCCGGCCCTGGGCGCGCTCCGGGCCGACCACCCACGACCACGGGAGAATGCCCATGAAGCTGCTGCGTGTCGGACCCGCAGGGTCGGAACGCCCCGCGCTGCTCGACCGGGACGGGACCCTGCGTGACCTGTCCGGCCTGATCACGGATGTGGACGGCGGCCTGCTGGCCGACGACGCCGTGCTGACCCGGGTGCGGGACGCGGCCGAGTCCGGCGGGCTTCCGGTCCTGGGCGCCGAGGGCCTGCGGATCGGTGCGCCGGTCGGCCGCATCGGCAAGGTCGTGGGCATCGGCCTGAACTACTTCGGGCACGCGGCCGAGATCGGCGCGGAGCCGCCGGCCGAGCCGATCCTGTTCCTGAAGGCGCCGGACACCGTGGGCGGTCCCGACGACACCGTGCTGATCCCGCGCGGCAGCGTGAAGACCGACTGGGAGGCCGAGCTCGGCGTCGTTATCGGCAGCACCGCGCGCTACCTGGACTCCGCCGAGCAGGGGCTCGCGCACGTCGGCGGGTACGTGCTGGTCAACGACGTCTCGGAGCGCGAGTTCCAGATCGAGCGCGGCGGCACCTGGGACAAGGGCAAGAACTGCGAGACCTTCACGCCGCTCGGCCCCTGGCTGGTCACGGCCGACGAGATCCCGGACCCGCAGGTCCTGGACGTGAAGCTGTGGGTCAACGGCGAGCTCAAGCAGGACGGCAACACCTCGGACCAGATCTTCCCGGTCGGCGAGGTCGTCAGGTACCTGAGCCACTTCATGACCCTGTACCCGGGCGACGTCATCG
The DNA here is from genome assembly GCF_053610205.1 of Streptomyces sp. NPDC054932. Taxonomy (NCBI): domain Bacteria; kingdom Bacillati; phylum Actinomycetota; class Actinomycetes; order Kitasatosporales; family Streptomycetaceae; genus Streptomyces; species Streptomyces sp. NPDC054932. The sequence goes on from NZ_JBSGXU010000264.1 coordinate 8,862, forward strand.
TCACCGGTACGCCGGGCGGCGTGGCCATGGGCCAGCCGGAGCCGAAGCCCTACCTGCGGGCCGGTGACGTCGTGGAGGTGGAGATCGAGGGTCTCGGCCGCCAGCGTCAGGAGTTCAAGGGCGCGTAGCGCACCCACCGGAGCTCACGGGTCGGAATGCGTGAGGGGCGGGGCCGCCCAAGGCGGCCCCGCCCCCTTCGCGCGCTCACGACCGCGGCGGGGTCTCCACCCCCCCCCCCACCGGCGACGACCCGCGGGCCGCC
>NZ_JBSGXU010000265.1:0-8949 GCF_053610205.1 Streptomyces sp. NPDC054932
GGACCACCGGCCTACGGCGTGGCCGCCAAACGCAGGGCCGCCAGCACCGGCAGGTGGTCCGTCGCCGTGCGCAGGTCCGTGCGCGAGACCCCCGGCAGGCCCTCGGGGACACCGCAGGCCAGCACCTCCACCCCCTTCGTCGCGAACACGGCGTCGATCCGGCGGTCCGGTGCCGTCGCCGGGAAGGTCGCCTCCCCGCCCCACGGGGCCACCGCCCGGCAGTCCTGGAGCTCGGCGGCCAGCCGCCCGTAGGCCGGCCCCTCCGGGCCCTCGTTCAGGTCGCCCCCGACGATCGCGTACGGCACGTCCATGTCGGCCAGCCGGTCCAGCAGCAGGTCAGCGTGGGCCCGGCGCTCGGCGGACTGGAGCGACAGGTGTACGGAGGCCAGGCCCACCCGCGCCCCCGCGACCCGGACCACCGCCGTGGCGAAGCCCCTGCGGTGCAGGCCGGGCGTGCGCGGCAGCAGGACGTCCTCCGCGCGCTCCACGAAGACCCGCAGCGAGCACAGCAGCAGTGGCCCGGCCGCCGTCGCGCCCCCGCCCAGCACCACCAGGTCGCACCGGGCGGCCAGTCGCGCCGCGTGTTTGCGCCATCGGAAGAACCGCGGGGCCTCCTGGACGAGGACGAGGTCCGGCTCGCACGCCCGGATGACCCGGACCAGCGCCTCCTCGTCGTCGCGCAGCGAGCGGATGTTGTAGCTGAGTACCCGGATCACGGCAGAACCGTCGGGCTCCGTACGGGACTTCGGCAGCTGGTCCATGCCCCGCAAGATACGCAGCCGCCCGCCGCTCCCCCAAGGGGCGCGACGGGCGGCAGGCGTGGAAAGAAGGGTGAAGCCGCTCAGCCCTGGCGGGCCAGGTCGGCCGCGCCGACGAGCCCGGCCTTGCCGCCGAGCTGCGCGGCCAGCACCTGCGCGTGCGGACGCCAGGCGCCGCCGACCAGCCAGCGCTTGAAGGACTTGCGGATCGGGTCGAGGACCAGGTCTCCCTCGTCCGAGACGCCACCGCCGACGATGAAGGCGGACGGGTCGAAGAGCGAGGCCAGGTCGGCCAGTCCCGCTCCGGCCCAGCGGGCCAGTTCGCGGAAGGCGTCGATGGCGACCAGGTCGCCCTGCCGGGCGGCCTCGCTGATGTGCTTGCCCTCGATGCCCTCGGCGGTGCCGTCGCCGAGCGCGAGCAGGATCGCCGCGTTCTCGGGGGTGGCGTTGGCGCGCTGCTTCGCGTACCGGACGAGCGCGCGCCCGGAGGCGTACTGCTCCCAGCAGCCCTGGCTGCCGCAGCCGCACAGCAGCCCGTCCGGGACGACCCGGATGTGGCCGAACTCGGCGGCGACGCCGAAGCGTCCGCGGCGCAGCTTGTTGCCGATGATGATGCCGCCGCCCAGGCCGGTGCCGAGCGTGATGCAGATGACGTCCTCGTGGCCCTGGCCCGCGCCGAAGCGGTATTCGCCCCAGGCCGCGCAGTTCGCGTCGTTCTCGACGACGACGGGCAGGCCGATGCGCTGCTCGACCTTGTCCTTCAGCGGTTCGTGCCGCCAGTTGATGTTGGGCGCGAAGAGTACGGTCGCGCGCTTGTCGTCCACGTATCCGGCGGCGCCGATGCCGACGGCCTCGATGGTGTGGTTGCTGCTGACCTCGGAGACGGCGGCGCAGATGGCCTCCGTCACTCCGTCCGCGGTCGGCGGGGTGGGCACCTTGTACGTCTCAAGGATCGTGCCCTCTTCGTCGACCACGCCGGCCGCGATCTTCGTGCCGCCGATGTCGACGCCGATGGTGAGTCCCATTAGTCCCTCGGTTTCCGGTCAAACCCCGCCACGGCCAACGGTACCCGAGGGTGCCGGAGGTTCAGTCGAGATCGATCCGCTCGGACGGGCCGGCGTCGGGGCCGTCGTCGCGGGGGTCGTGGTCGTGGGACGCCTGCCGGGGGGTGGGGGGTTCGCCCCGCGTCCAGCGGCGCTCGTGGCCCTCGACGGCCGAGCGGTAGGCGGCGAGCAGCTCGGAGCCGGCGGCCGCGAGGTGGTCGAACACCTCCGGGTTGCGCTCGATGACGGGCTTGGCGGCGGTCCTGGCCTGGTCGACGATCTGGCGCACGGCGCCCTGTGCGGCTACGCCGAACAGCGGGTTGTTCAGCCCGGAGACCTTGTCGGCGACGGCCTCGAAGAGCTTGAACAGCTCCTCGGCGGCGGTGCCGGTGCCACCGGCACCGGCCTGGCCCTGTCCGCGCAGACGCTCCTTCTCGGCGGCGAGGTCCTCGGCGCAGGCCCTGGCCCAGGCGTCGTCGTCGGTGGGGCGGTCGGTGGCCTCGCTCATGGCGGACTCTCTTCTGCGGCAGCTGCTGGGCGTGCGGTGGCGACTACCTTCGACGGTACCCGAACGGGGGTACACGGTTCATTGCGTACGCGGCCACAGTCCCGGGTCCGGGGTGAAGCGGATGCGCAGCTCCCCCTCGGCGAGGGCGGCGCCGGAGACGGTGCAGCGGCGCAGCGCCGAGGGGAGCGGAACGATCCTGCGGTAGGGGCCCGCGGTGAGCAGGAGCTCGTCGCCGCGGCGGACGAGGTCGAGGTCGCTCTTGTGCGCGCCGGGCAGCGGTACGGCCCAGACGAGGACCCCGTCCCCGGCGCGCCGGTCCTCGACGGCCCAGGCCCGGCGGGGTGCGGGCGCCTGCGGTACGAGCCCGTCCGTGGCGGCGAGCCGTTCCAGGTCCTGCGGGCCGCGCGGGTCGCGCCCGAGGTGGGCGAGGGGCACCACCGGGAGCTCCCCGGCCCACTCGGCGGCGTACTTCTCCTGCTGGGCGGCGAGTCCGGCGAGCCAGGGGTCGGCGGAGTCCTGCGGGACCATCCGGTTGGCGACGACGGCGGAGAGGGGCAGCTGCTGGAGGGCGAGGCCGAGCCGGCCGAGGCGCAGGGTGTCGGCCGCGGCCGGTCCGGGCTCGGCGACCAGCCGCAGCTCGGTGGTGTCGGCCTCGACGACGGCCTGGACGGCGGCCAGCTCCTCGTCCCAGCGGGCGGCGGTCTCGTAGAGCCACTGCGCGGGCATGGGTACGCCGGCCAGCTGGGCCAGTACGGGCCGCAGGGCGCGGGCGGCCTGCTTCTCGGCGGGCAGCAGCCGGGCGAGGTAGCGGCGCAGCTGGGCCGGGAGGGCGAGGGTGGCCACGGTCTGGTGGAGCGGCGGCATGTCGACGACGACGAGGTCGGTGCCGGGCGCGGCGGCGGCCCGGCGCAGGGCGCGGAGCAGGGCGAACTGCTCGGCGCCGGGCAGTTCGGTGATCTCCTCGGCGCCCAGCGGCCGGGCGCCGACCATGCCGAGCAGGGCGGAGCCGCGCTGCTGGAGGGCGACGAGTTCTTCGCGGAACTCCTCGCCGGAGTCCACCCGGGCCACCCGCAGCCCGGGGACGTCGGGGTCCCCGATCAGGGCGTCGAGCGGGTCGCCGACGTCGCCGGAGAGCAGCAGCACCCGCCGCCCCCGGCGGGCCGCGGCGAGGGCGGTGGCCGCCGCCACGGTGGTCCGCCCGGCCCCGCCGGGGCCGGTGATGAGCAAGGTGTGCATGTGGGGGTGCTCCGGTGTGCGGGAAGCGGGCTCAGACGGCTTCGACGCGCTTCTTCAGGCCCGCGAGCGCGCGGTCGATGATGACCTTCTCGGCCTTGCGCTTGATCATGCCGAGCATGGGGATCTTGACGTCCACGGTCAGCTGGTAGGTGACCTCGGTGCGCTTCCCGCCGTCGACCGCCGTCAGCCGGTACGAGCCGTCCAGCTGGCGCAGCATCTGGGACTTGTCCAGGGTCCAGCTGACCTCGTCCGTGCCCTTCCAGGTGTAGGCGAGGGTGTGGTCGTCCTTGATCGCGCCCGCGTCGAGCAGCAGGCGGACCTTCTCGGCGCGCCCGTCGGCGTCGGTGGCCAGTACCTCGGCCTCCTTCACCTCGCCGGTCCACTCGGGGTAGCGGGCGAAGTCGGCGATCACGGCCATCACGTCGGTGGGCGCAGCCTCGATCGTGATGCTTGAGCTGGTGTGTTCCGCCATCGCGGTCGCTCCTCCGGGCTGGGGGTACCTCCCAGCGGCAGCTGGGCAAGTTCGAGGATGTGTGCGGCCTGGGGCCGCCGCGTGAAGGCTACCGCGCGTGTGGACGTCGCCACTCCAGCGCCTCCCGCACCCTGCCGGAGGCCGCCGCGATGCGGCTTGATCCCTACCATTCGAGGACCCAGGGCCGGCCGGTGGCCGCGAAGTGGCCCACGTTCACGCACTCGGTGCGGCCGATGCGCATCCGCCGGGCCAGCGGCTGGTGGACGTGTCCGAAGAGGGCGTAGCGGGGCCGGGTGCGGCGGATGGCGGCGAGCAGGGCCTCGCTGCCGCGTTCGAACCGGCGGGCGACGGTGTCGTAGCAGAGCTCGGGCACTTCCGGCGGGATGTGCGAGCAGAGCACGTCCACCTCGCCGAGGGCCTCCACCTTGGCGGCGTACTCCTCCGGGTCCACCTCGTACGGGGTCCGCATCGGGGAGGGCAGTCCGCCGCCGACGAAGCCGAAGACGCGGCCGCCGATCTCCACGCGCTGTCCGTCGAGCACGGTGAGACCGTGCTGGTCGGCGTACTCGGGCCACAGGCCCGGAATGTCGACGTTGCCGTAGGTGGCGTACGTGGGAGTGGGGAAGGCGGCGAACATCTGGGCGTACTGGCGGCGTACGGCGCCCTCGATCAGGGACTCCCGGTCCAGGCCGGCCCACAGCTCCCGGCCGAAGGCGCGGGCCTCGTCGAAGCGGCGCGCGGTGCGCAGCTCGACGATCCGGTCGGCGTTCTCGACGCCGAACAGGTCGGGGAAGATGCCGCGCGAGTGGTCGGCGTAGTCGAGGAAGAGCACGAGATCGCCGAGGCAGATGAGGGCGTCCGCGCCCTCGCCGGCACGGGCGAGGGCCTCGGTGTTGCCGTGCACGTCGCTGACGACGTGCACCCGCGTGCGGCCTGATCCGCTCGTACCGACCTGCGCTCCCCGCATGCTGCCACCCATGGCGCCCACCCTAGGGGTGCCTGGTGGCGCCGGGTAGAGGGGGTGGGAGAGGGGGGCGGACCTGCGGTTACTTCCGAGTCGCAAGAGGGGTCGACTACTGTCGGCACGTAAGGGCGAGACGGGGTAAGTACAGAATGTGACGCACGGAACATCTGGCCGGTTCCCCCTATCGGGAACCCACTACCGGTGGGTAACGTCCGGTCGGTCCACATGGTGGCGATGGCGCCCAGAGGAGCAGCAGTCTTGCGCGAGTTCAGCCTTCCGGCCCTGTACGAGGTCCCGTCGGACGGGAACCTGACGGATCTCATCCGCCGCAACGCCGCTCAGCATCCAGACACCGCCGTCATGAGCCGCAAGGCAGACGGCCGGTGGCAGGACGTGACCGCGACCGAGTTCCTCGCCGAGGTCCGGGCCGCGGCCAAGGGGCTGATCGCGGCCGGCATCCGGCCCGGCGACCGGGTCGCCCTCATCTCCCGCACCCGCTACGAGTGGGTGCTGTTCGACTTCGCGATCTGGAGCGCGGGCGGCGTCACCGTCCCCGTGTACGAGACCAGCTCCCCCGAGCAGGTCCAGTGGATCCTCGGCGACTCCGGTGCCGTGGCGGTCATCGTGGAGAGCCCGGCGCACAGCGCGTCCGTGGCCTCGCTGCGCGACCGGCTGCCGGAGCTGCGCGAGGTCTGGGAGATCGAGCAGGGCGCGCTGGAGACGCTGAAGGCCGCCGGCGCGGAGATCTCCGACGCCGAGGTCGAGGAGCGCAGCAGCCTCGCCAACGCCGACGACCCGGCCACGATCGTCTACACCTCGGGCACCACCGGCCGCCCCAAGGGCTGCGTGCTGACCCACCGCAACTTCTTCGCGGAGTGCGGCAACGCGGTGGAGCGCCTGAGCCCGCTGTTCAAGACCGGCGAGTGCTCGGTCCTGCTGTTCCTGCCGGCCGCACACGTATTCGGCCGCCTGGTGGAGGTGGCGGCGGTACTGGCACCGATCCGCCTGGGCTGCGTACCGGACATCAAGAACCTCACCGACGAGCTGCAGTCCTTCCGCCCCACGCTGATCCTCGGCGTCCCCCGGGTCTTCGAGAAGGTCTACAACTCGGCGCGCGCCAAGGCCCAGGCCGACGGCAAGGGGAAGATCTTCGACGCGGCGGCCGACACGGCCATCGCCTACAGCCGTGCGCTGGACACCCCGCGCGGCCCGTCGTTCGGGCTGAAGCTCAAGCACAAGATCTTCTCGAAGCTGGTCTACAGCAAGCTGCACGCGGTCCTCGGCGGGCGCGGCGAGTACGCGATCTCCGGCGGAGCGCCGCTGGGCGAGCGGCTCGGCCACTTCTTCCGCGGCATCGGCTTCACGGTCCTGGAGGGCTACGGCCTGACCGAGTCCTGTGCCGCGACCACCTTCAACCCGTGGGACAAGCAGAAGATCGGTACGGTCGGCCAGCCCATGCCGGGCTCCGTGGTGCGCATCGCGGACGACGGCGAGGTGCTGCTGCACGGCGAGCAGATCTTCACCGGGTACTGGAACAACGAGGCGGCGACCGCCGAGGCGCTGACCGACGGCTGGTTCCACACCGGCGACGTCGGCACCCTCGACGAGGACGGCTACCTCACGATCACGGGCCGCAAGAAGGAGCTCATCGTCACGGCGGGCGGCAAGAACGTGGCCCCCGCGGTGATCGAGGACCGGATCCGGGCGCACGCGCTGGTCGCCGAGTGCATGGTGGTCGGCGACGCGAGGCCGTTCGTGGCCGCGCTGGTCACCATCGACGAGGAGTTCCTCGGCCGCTGGGCGGCGGAGAACGGCAAGCCGGCCGGGATCACGGCGGCGGAGCTGCGCGAGGACGCGGACCTCATCGCCGCCGTCCAGAAGGCGATCGACGACGGCAATGCGGCGGTCTCCAAGGCGGAATCGGTGCGGAAATTCCGCATTCTGCCCTCCCAGTTCACGGAGGAGTCGGGCCACATCACGCCGTCGCTGAAGCTGAAGCGCAACGTGGTGGCGAAGGACTACGCGGACGAGATCGAGGCGCTGTACCGCGGCTAGTCCGCGGCCGGAGGCAGCTGTTAGCGGGGGTCCTCGGCGAGGATCCGGGCCATGTTCCGCTCCGCGAGGGCGGTGATGGTCACGAACGGGTTCACGCCGAGCGATCCGGGGATCAGGGAGCTGTCGACCACGTACAGCCCCTGGTAGCCCTTCGCCCGCCCGTACAGGTCGGTGGCGTCCCCGAGGACGCAGCCGCCGAGCGGGTGGTAGGTGAAGTTGTCGGCGAACGCCCTGTTGTCGCCGAAGAGGTCGTACCGGTACATCGTGAAGTTGCGCCGGTTGATGCGGTCGAAGAGGTTCTTCGCCGCGTCGACCGAGGGCGTGTTCTGGTCCCGCCGCCAGTTGAGACGGGCCGAGTCGGTGGCGGCGTCGTAGGTGAAGTGCCCGCGCTCCCGGTTCTTGGTGATGGCCAGGTACATCGAGATCCAGTGCTCGATGCCCATGGGGAGCGGGGCGATCTCGGCGAAGACCGGGTTCGCGGCGTTGTCCCAGTCGTCGATGCCCATCGCGGGCATGGTGGCCTGGTTGCAGCCGACCGTGTCCCACAGATGGTTGGCGCGGGCGGTCATGACGTTGCCGTTGTGGCCCCAGCCGAGCCCGACCTTGTCGTTGAGCGCGGGCAGCGTCCCCTTCTCGCGGGCCCGCAGCAGGATCTCGGTGGTTCCGAGGCTCCCGGCCCCGAGGAAGAGCTGCCTGCAGCCCAGTTCGCGGACCTGGGTGACCCGTCCGGTGACGTCACTGGTCCGCACGGTCAGGACGTACCCCCCGGCCGGGTCGGGCCGTACGCCGACCACGCGCTGCATGGTCTCGATGGTGACGTTGCCGGTGCCGACGGCCGCGGCGAGGTAGGTCTTGTCGACGCTCTTCTTGCCGTGGTTGTTGCCGTAGATGACCTCGCCGGCCAGTGCCGAGCGGGGTGCGGTGCCGGCCGCCTCGCGCTTCATGTGCTCGAAGTCGTAGACGTTGGGGACGAAGACGGTCTTGAGGCCGGTGTTGTGGGCGTGCTTGCGGGAGATCCGGGCGAAGCGGTACCACTCGGTGGACTCGAACCAGGCCGGGTCGATGTCGTTGACCCCGAGCATCGCCCGGGCGCGGGGGTAGTACGTGCCGTACATCTCGTCGGCGTCGACCCGGGGCAGCACCTCGGAGAAGTACGAGCGCCGGGGCGTCGGGGCCATCCCGCCGTTGACGAGGGATCCGCCCCCGACCCCGCGCCCGACGTACACGGACATGTCGCCGTGGTTCACGCGGTCGAGGACGCCGGGGTACGGGCTGATGTCGCGGTTGACCACGTCGAGCCAGAGGAACTGGGCGAGCGGGGCCTCGGTGCGGTTGCGGAACCACATGGAGCGCTGGTCGGGCGCGGAGGTGGAGGGGAAGACCTTGCCGTCGGCCCCGGGGGTGTCCCAGAGTCGGCCCATCTCCAGGACGACGGTGCGTACGCCCGCCTGCCCGAGCCGCAGGGCGGCGACGGCGGAGCCGTAGCCGGAACCGACGACGATGGCGGGGGCGTACTGGGCGGCGGCGGGCTCCACGGCCGCGGCGGAGGCCGCCCCGATCCGGGTGAAGCCGAGCGCGGCGGCGGTCGAGAGGGCGCCGAGTCCCAGTAGTTGACGGCGCGTCAGGTTGGATGTCATGGCCGCATCATGAGCGGAATCCAGCCGTCCGCCCAGACGTGGTATTGACAGATATCTGAGGAACAGTCAGACGTGGCGCGCTACTCCGGGGCTGCCGCTGCGCGGAGCTGTCCCCGCCCCGCCCTTTCTCCGTTTCTCGGGGCTCCGCCCCGAACCCCGCTCCTCAAACGCCGGAGGGGCTGAAGATTCAGCCGGCGTCGGCAAATCCAGCCTCGCCGGCGTTTGAGGCGCGGGGTCCGGGGCGGAGCCCCGGCGGCGCGGCCGCACGGCTACAGC
>NZ_JBSGXU010000266.1:0-8920 GCF_053610205.1 Streptomyces sp. NPDC054932
GCGCGGCGAGCCCCATCGGCAGCGCCAGCAGGAAGGGCACCCGCCAGCCCCAGCCCGCCAGTTGCGACGGGGTCAGCACGGTCGCCAGGACCGCTGCCGCCCCGGCGCCCGCGAGCAGCCCCAGCGCCACCGTGAACGACTGCCATGCCCCGTACCGCCCCCGCCGCCCCTGCGGCGCGAACTCCGTCATCAGCGACACCGCCCCACCGAACTCCCCGCCCGCCGAGAGCCCTTGCAGGATCCGCAGCATCGTCAGGAGCCACGGCGCAGCCGCGCCGATCGAGGCGTACGTCGGCAGCGCGCCGATCAGCGTCGTGGCGCCGGTCATCAGGCAGATGACCAGGATGAGCGTGGGCCGGCGGCCGATCCCGTCACCGAGGCGCCCGAACAGCGCCGCCCCGACGGGCCGGAAGAAGAAGGCGAGGGCGAAGGACGCGTACGTCCTGACCAGCCCCTCCACGGCGCCGCCGCCCTCGGGCGTGAAGAAGTGCCCGGCGATGACGGTCGCGAAGCAGCCGTAGACGCCGAACTCGTACCACTCGATGAAGTTGCCGACGGAGCCCGCCACCAGAGCCCGGCGCGCGTCGGTCGGCCGGGCCGTCGCAGCAGGCCGTACCACGGGACCGGGAGCGGATGTGGTCATGCAGCAAGCGTGCTGACGGCGCACCCGCTCCACAAGCCCGGTCCACCATCTGCCGTACACCCCCGAGGCGGCAGGCTCTCGCCGCCCCGTGCCGCCCGTGCCGTCCGATCGCGCCGCCCGGGTGTGGCCGCCCGGGCTCGTCGTGCGGGCGTCCCACCCGTCAGGCGTCGAAGCGGTGGCGTGAGGCTTCGATGTGACCGAGGTAGCGGTGGGTCCAGTCGCACAGTCCGTCGATCGTCACGCGCAGGGCCCGGCCCGGCTCGGTGAGGGTGTACTCGACGCGTGGCGGCACGACGGGATGCACCGTCCGCTCCACCAGGCCGTAGCGCTCCAGCATGCGCAGGTTCTGGGTCAGCATCTTGTGGCTGATGCCCTCCACCTCATCGCGCAGCGCGTTGAACCGCAGAGTGTGGTCCCCCAGGGCCTCGATGATCAGGAGCGCCCACTTGTTGGCGACGTCCGAGAAGATCTCCCGCGCCAGAGAGTCCGCGCGTCGCAGGTCCGCCTCGTCCGGCGAGCCGGTGAACTGCTTGGTCACCATCAGGTTCCCCAGTCACTGAAAAGTGCGTTCTTCCATGTCAGTGGCCACTCTCCTACGGTTCCTGAGTAACCACAAGAGAGCACGTGAGCGGCGGCTCGACGGAAGCGAGCTCACGAGTGCTCATGACAACGGAGGCACACCACATGGCCATCACCCTGGTAAACCCCGGCGGACTGCCGGAAATCGGCGCCTACCGGCAGGTGTCGATCGCGACCGGGTCGAAGCTGGTCTTCGTCGCCGGGCAGGTCGCCTGGGACGCCGAAGGCGTCACGGTCGGTGAGGGCGACCTCGCCGCTCAGGTCGAGCGGTGCTACCTCAACATCGGCACCGCCCTGGCCGAGGTCGGTGCCTCCTTCGACGACGTCGCGAAACTGACCGTCTACGTCGTCGACTGGACCCCCGACAAGATGCCCCTGCTGATGGAGGGGATCACCCGGGCGGCCGCGGCGCTGGGTTCCGCACCGGTCCCGCCGGCCTCGCTCCTGGGCGTCGCGGCACTGGACGTACCCGAGCACCTGGTCGAGATCGAGGCCACCGCCGTCGTCGACTGAACGGGTGCGTTGACGGGCGCCGTGGTCAGCTCGGTTGGCGCAGTCCTGCGACGAGGAGTGCGACCAGTCGGCGCGCGTCGTAGCGGGGGTCGCTCTCGGCGCCGATGCAGAGGTTCCCGACGCCGCGCATGAGCTGGTACGCGTCGATGTCGGAGCGGATCTCGCCGGAGGCGGCGGCAGCGTCGAGCAGCTGGGCGCACACCGGCACGAGGCGTTCCAGGAAATAGGCGTGCAGCGTCTCGAAGCCGGTGCTGTCTCCCTGCAGCGCGGCGGCCAGGCCGTGCTTGGTGACCAGGAAGTCGACGAAGAGGTCGACCCACCGCCCCAGGGCGGCATGGGGTGTCGGGCCGGTCGTCAGCAGGGTCGGGCCGGCTTCGGCGCAGGCGTCGACCTGGTGGCGGAAGACGGCGATGACGAGATCCGCGCGGGTGGGGAAGTGGCGGTAGATCGTGCCGATCCCGACGCCGGCCTCGGCCGCGATGTCGCGTACCGGCGCCTCCACCCCCGAGGTGGCGAAGACCGCGGCGGCCGCATCGAGCAGGGTCTGCTGGTTGCGTCGGGCGTCCTTGCGCTTGGAGTTGGCTGAGCTTCCCGGGCCCCGGCCGTTGTCATCCACCGCGACAAACTCCTTTCGTGACCGCCCTTGTGAAGCGGAACGGCGTTCCGTATTGTTGGCGGAACAAGGTTCCGTTTCATTCATCATGGCAGATCAGAGGGCTGTTGGCCACGCTCCTGCCGAGATCAAACGGCCCGGACGGACGGGCCACCGAACGAAGACTGCGAAGGCACTGAACGAAAGGCACTTCCATGTCCGCATCGAAAACCACGAACGCGCAGACGACCGCAGGTGGGCCCACCACGGTGATATCCGCGAAGCCGGTCGTTCTGCCGGCTCCCGGTCGCGGCGAGGACCTTCAGGTCCGCGTTTCCGCCCCCGCGACAGGTGGCCACCTGCCCGTCATCGTCTTCTCGCACGGCTTCGGCTGGTCGATGAACGGCTATGCCCCGCTGGCGGACTTCTGGGCCGCCCACGGCTTCGTGGTCCTGCAGCCCACCCACCTCGACTCCAGGACGCTCGGCCTCCCGGCCGAGGACCCCCGTACGCCGCGGATCTGGCGCCACCGTGTCGACGACCTCAAGCGCGTACTGGACGGACTCGGCACCCTGGAAGCCCCCGTGCCGGGTCTTGCCGGGCGCCTCGACCGCGACCGCATTGCCGTGGCAGGCCACTCGTGGGGCGCCCAGACGGCGAGCACCCTGCTGGGCGCGCGCGTCCTCGACCCCGAGGGTGTTCCCGGCGAGGACATGTCCGATCCCCGCGTCAAGGCGGGTGTGCTGCTCGCGCTGCCCGGGCTGGGCGACGACCTGACCCCGTTCGCCGCAGAGCACCTGCCCTTCATGAGGCCGTCCTTCGACACGATGACGACGCCGGCTCTCGTGGTCGCCGGGGACCGCGACGACTCCGCACTGTCCACCCGTGGACCGGATTGGTTCACCGACCCCTACACCCACAGCCCGGCAGGCAAGAGCCTGCTCACACTGTTCGGGGCAGAGCACTCGCTCGGCGGTATTCCCGGGTACGAGGTCGCCGAGACGACCGACGAGAGCCCGGCCCGCGTCGCTCTGATCCAGCGACTCACCACCGCCTTCCTGCGCAGCGCCCTCCAGCCCGGGGACACCAGCTGGAAGGCGGCGGCCACCGCACTGGCGGAGGACCCCGAGCCGCTCGGGAAGCTGCAGAACAAGTAGCCAACCCGCTACCGAGCCTCACGGGCGCCGGTCCGCCCGGAGTGATGACTGCGTCGTCGTCCAGGGTCGTGCCCGCGAACTCCCGGCCAGGCCGTTCGCTGCACGGTCGTGGGCGCTCGCAGTCCGAGCCGGCGGTGCTCGGGCGGCCGGCTCAGGCGGCCGCTTCGCCGGGGGAGAGGACGGCTTCGACGTCCACCATGACATCGACCATGGGGCTGACGACCACTCCGCCGCGGTCGACCACGTCGTTCCAACTCACCCCGAAGTCATGCCGATTGATGCGCGTCCTGGCGACGAATCCGGCGCGTCGCCGGGGCCCGAGATCCCGTCCCTCCTCCCACCAAGGGGTGTCCCACTGCCCCAGGTAGACGACGTCGAAAGTTACGGCGCGCGTCACGCCGCGCACCGTGAGATCTCCGGTGACCTCGAACTCGGTTCCGCTCACCTGATGAATGCGCGACCCCACGAAAGTCCATGTCGGATGGTGCTCGACGTCGAAGAAGTCCGTACTGCGGAGGTGGGCGTCGCGCTGGGGCTGACCGGTGTACACCTGGGTCGCGTCGGCCGTCGCCTCGACGCGGGCCTCCTCCGGTCTGTCGGGATCGACCTCCAGCGATCCGTGGAGGTTCTTGAGCTGCCCGCGCACGTAGGTGACCATCATGTGCCTGGCCCGGAACTCCGCCGCGGTATGCCCGGGCTCGAAGAACCACTTGGTCATTGCCATGAGCGCCCCTGACGTGTGCCTGCAGCCACAAAGCCACCATGGGTCCGATGGCGGGCCGCGCAGCGGAGTGCGTACGGCTGCGGTGGCAGCCGACGTGCTCGCGGCGCGTCACCGGTGTTCGTTCACACCTTCGGCGATGAGGGAGACGCCGATGCCCAGCAGCCAGAAGTCCTTGGCCAGCGTGATTCCCTGCTCGGTCGGGCGCAAACTGCCTTCCTCCCGCATCCCCGGCGTACGCAGGTAGAGCCCGAGGGTGCCGACGGAGAACACGGTCAGCGCAGCCCCGGCGACAGCGGCGGGGACGATCGGTACGAGCAGCGAGGCGGCAATGGCGAGCTCTCCCACGGAGAGCAGCCTGGCGAATTTCCGGGCGTCCTGCTTGCCCAGGAAGGGGTAGGTCGTGGCGGCGAACTGCTGCAGCCCCTCAGCGGTGGCCTCGTCCGCACCGAGCTTCGAGATGCCGGAGTTCAGGAAGAACGTGCCGGCGGTGAGCCGGAGCGGAAGTTGCCGTGCAGCGGCGGAACACCATGCCGAACCGGATGCCATGCGGGAGCCTCCCAACAATTGCCCCACATACCACCCTCCCACCGCTTCGAAGCATGTCAAACGGGGATGGAACGAGCCGGATCTCCGGAACTCCAGGTCTCCGGGTCAGCCGAGGGCACGGTCCAGGTTGAACGCGGCGCTGATCAACGAGAGATGGGTGAACGCCTGCGGGAAGTTGCCGAGCTGTTCGCCGGTCAGCCCGATCTCCTCGGCGTACAGGCCGACGTGATTCGCGTAGGTGAGCATCTTCTCGAAGGCGAGCCGCGCCTCCTCCAGCCGTCCTGCGCGGGCCAGCGCCTCGACGTACCAGAAGGAGCAGATCGAGAAGGTGCCCTCGGTCCCTCTCAGACCGTCGGGGCTGGCTCCGGGGTCGTAGCGGTAGACCAGCGAGTCGGACACCAGGTCCGAGGTGAGCGCGTCCAGGGTGGCGAGCCATTTGGGGTCGGTGGGCGAGATGAACTTGGCCATCGGCATCATCAGCACCGAGGCGTCGAGCACGAGGTCGTCGAGGTGCTGGACGAACGCCCCGCGCTCGGGGGCCCAGCCGCGTTGCATGATCTGCCGGTAGATCGCGTCGCGGCTCTGCCGCCAGCGGGGGAGGTCCGCGGGCAGACCCCGCCGGTTCGCCATCCGGATGGCCCGCTCGATCGCCACCCAGCACATCAGCCGGGAGTACACGAAGTTCTTTCGTCCCCCGCGCGTTTCCCATACGCCGTCGTCGGGCTGGTCCCAGTGCTCGCAGAGCCAGTCCACCAGTACGCCGAGCTCCTCCCACCGGTCGCTGCTGATGGGCTGTCCCCATTTGTCGTACAGATATACGGAGTCGATGAGCGCTCCGTAGATGTCCAGCTGGAGCTGCCCGGTGGCGGCGTTTCCCACCCGTACCGGGGCGGACCCCATGTAGCCCTCCAGGTGGGGCAGTACGAGCTCGGGCAGCTCCGCGCGCCCGTCGATCCCGTACATGATCTGCAGCGGGCCCGCGGCAGTGCCGCTGCCCCGCATGATGCCCCGCTCGGACAGGAAGCGCATGAACGCCTCGGCCTCGCCGGTGAACCCCAGTCTGAGCATGGCGTACACACAGAAGGCGGCGTCACGGACCCACACGAAACGGTAGTCCCAGTTGCGCTCGCCGCCGATCTGCTCGGGCAGGCTGGTCGTCGGGGCGGCCACGATCGCACCGGTCGGCGCGTACGTGAGCAGCTTCAGCACGAGGGCCGAGCGGTGCACCATCTCCCGCCACCGTCCCTGGTAGCGCGAGCCGGCCAGCCAGTTGCGCCAGAACCTGACCGTCGTCTCGAACTGCTGCTCGGCCTCGGCCTGGGGGCAGGCCCGCGGGATGACGTCGTCAACGATCGGGTCGAGGGCGAACACGGCCGACTCGCCCTCGAGGAGCTTGAAGCGGGACTGCGCGTCGCGGCCGTCGCACTCCAGCTGTGCGGTGGTGGACAGTGCCAATGACAGGCTTCCGGAACGGAAGACCACGGTGTGATCGCCCTGGGCCTGTGCGGAATGCGGTTCGGCCCCGTAGCCGAAGCGGGGAGCCACATGGGCCGTGAAGGGAAGCGAGCCCCGTACACAGATCACCCGCCGGATCAGCCGGTGCCGGGCCGGGGCGTCCGAGTTGTTGGTGATCGGCATGAAGTCCTGGATCTCGGCCACCCCGTCGGATGCGAAGAACCGAGTGATGAGGACGTTGGTGTCGGGAAAGTAGAACTGCCGGGTCCGTGTCGGCACGTCCGCGGCGAGATAGAACGACCCGCCCCGGTCCGCGTCCAGAATGGAGGCGAATACGCTCGGTGAGTCGAAGCGGGGACAGCAGTACCAGTCGATGGTGCCGTTCGTGCCCACGAGGGCCGCACTGTGAAGATCGCCGATCAGTCCGTGTTCTGCGATCGGCAGGTAGGACGAGAGGTCCGTTCGTCCGAATCCGGCGTTCACGATACCGGCCTCCCTATGACGGCAGGCGCATAGTCCGTACACGTGATGGTAGATCTGCGCAGCCGCGGCTGCCACGCGCCCGGCGGATCATCGCGTCGTAGGCTCGGGTCCATGCACGCCACCCTGACGGATTACGCCCGATGCCTTTTCGGGGACGAGTACCGACCGACGCCGCCGTGCGACCGCCGGCACGATGAGGAATTCTTCATCGAGGAGCTGACGTTCGCCGACGCCGACGCGATCTTGGCCATGATGCGGGAACTGTGCCCGAGCCTGGTCGACGGATGGCTGCCTGTGCGCATCCGTAACCTCGCGTATCGGCTAGCTCTCCTTCAGAGGCCGGATGAACCGCAGCTGATGAGGGAGGCAGCGGCCAGCCTCTACTCTCATGGACCTGACTGGGACGACATAGCCACCGATCTTGAACGGCGGGCCGACGCCCTGGAAGCGGCAGCCTAGTGTGCGCACCGTGGGCGAGGTCGCTCCGGTGGCTCCCCTGATCGGGTGGTCCACCGGTGCCGGGTGGGTGTCCTTGCAGGTGAGGCCGCCGCCGACACCGGCCATGACGACCCGCCCTCGGTGCCGGGCGGGCCGAGACGATGTGCCGGACGAGGGCGGCGCCACGCCACGGGGAGCTCGGGCGACGGGCGGGCGAGCAGTTTTGCAACTGAGTGCAAAGGGTCAGGGGCAGGTCTCATCGGTCTTGGCTACGGTGAAGGTCAGCGGCTGACCGGTGAGAGCTGCCCCGGCCTTCGGATCCTGGCTGCACACCTTCCAGTTCGACTCCTGCAGGACCATGCGGTCCTGCACCGCGTCCTTCACCGTGATGCTGGCGTTGGAAGGCAGCGCTCCGCGGACAGCCTTCATGCCCTGGCCGACGAAGCTCGGCATGGTGTCACCGGCGGGCTTCGGGGCGGGCGCGTCGGTGGTGGGACAGGACTCTTCGAGCTTCACCGCGCCGAAGTCGACGGTGGTCCTGGTGTCGATGCTCGCGCCGGCGGCGGGGGTCTGCGAGCACACCTTCCAGTTCCGGTCGAGGGCTTGCAGTCGGTCGCGGCCGAGCGCGTCGTGAGACTTGAGGGCGAAGAACCCGGCGGCCTGGGCCTCGTCCTGGGCAGTCTGGAGGCCCTTGCCGACGAGGTTGGGGAGGGTCGCGGTCTTCGCGGCGGGTGCGGGACTGGACGGTGCGGGAGTGCTCGCGGCCGGGGTGCTGGGTACTGCGGGCTTGCCGGTGTCGGCGGTCTGCGGGTTGCAGGCGGTGAGAGCGAAGGTGGCGGTGGCTGCGAGTAGCGCGGCGGTGTGGTGTCGGTGCATCGCGCCACTCTGTCGGGGCGCGGGATGCTGTGGAGTGGATGTGACCGGTTTGTGATGCATGAATACCAAACGCCGCGACTGGGCGGGCCGGGCGGTGCAGCACGGCCCGCCTCTCTGCGCCGGGATGGTTGCTTACGGCCTGGCCCCGTCGGGTTGAGCATGACGGTAGCGGCCGATGCATCGGCGGGTATCCACCCGGGCGAACCTGCCGGATTCGGCGTGCCGGCTGATGGCCGCGTCGGGCTTCGTAATCCTCCCGCTCCCTCGGCGCGGCCCACTGCCGGAAGTTGCGCAGCCCGGCTCAGCTCGGCGGCTCGAGGCAGTTCTCCTCGAACTTGACGACTTTGACCGTCACCGGGGTGTTGTCGTAGAGCGGGGCGCTGGTGATCGGGGACTGGAAGCAGACGCGCCAGCCGCTTTCGTCGGCGGTGGGACGGCCCTGCGAACTCAGGTCCTGGATCTCGATGTTGGTACCGGACGGCAACGCGTCGCGCGCAGCCTTCAGGGACCTGCCGATCAGCCTCGGCATGTGATTGCCCGTCCAGACCGGGGTGGTCGCTCCTGCGCTGCTCGGGCTGCTCGGCTGCGGTGAGCCGGTGGACGAGGGCGTGGACGAGGACGTGGACGCGGCGGGGCCGGGCTTGTCCGTTCCGCTGTCCGCGGGCTCTGTCGTGCACGCGGTGACGACAAGCAGGGCGCCCGCGACTATCTGGATGACGTGGTGTGTCCGCATCGGAACATGCTCACCGCAGTGCCGGTGCGATGCGAGCGTTGTGACGGTCCTGTGACGAGTTCACCGAAGTCGCTTTGGCGGTGCAGGGGTTGATTCGCCAGGTCACGCGATCACTGGTTTTGGTGTTGGTGGGGGTGGGGTTATCGGGTGGTCCAGCCGCCGTCGATGGTGAGGGTGGTGC
>NZ_JBSGXU010000267.1:0-8902 GCF_053610205.1 Streptomyces sp. NPDC054932
GCACGGGACTCCGGCGGCGCGCACCCGCTCAGGACGTGATCGGCGGTGCGGACCGGCCCAGCGGCGGCCCGATCGCCCGCAGTGATCCGGGGGTCCGCCCTTCGCCCCAGCCGATGTGGCGCCGGTAGCTGCCGAGCAGCCCGCGGCTCACCAGCCCCGCTTCGTCCCGTACGGCCGGATCCTCCGGAACGGGGTGCGTCAGCGGGGCCACGAACAGCGCGTCCACCGGGCAGTTCGCCTCGCACAGGAAGCAGGTCTGGCAGTCCTCCTGCCGTGCGAGCAGCGGAATCCCCTCGGGCCCCCGTTCGAAGACATCCGTCGGACACACCTCCACACACTTGTCGCCGGGGGCACCTCCAGGCCGAAGGCCTAGGGGGAGATGCAGCGCTCCGCAGAGACCAGTTCGATCACGCCGTCACCACCGCCTTCGCCGCGGGCCTGGTCCACACCCGGTCCAGGCCGCCGGCCAGGATCCGGTGGTGCTGAGCCGGGTCCTGGTCCGGGTGGTCGAGGCGTTTGGCCATCCCCCGGGTCTCGGACCGGGCGAGGGCGGCCGCGTACATCCACCGTGCGTGCGCCGTCATCGCCGCCGCCTGCCGGGCCCTGACCAGGTCGGCCCCCTCGCCGTGCAGGCCCGCGCGCAGCTGCGACCACGCCGTGTCGAGGATGCGCAGGGAAGCCGTCAGGACGTCGCCGTGCCGGAGGTAGTTCTTGTCGTAGGGGAGCACCTCCCGCTGTACGAGCGCCACGGCCTCGCGGTGTTCCGGTCCGGCGGCCGCGCTCCCCGTCGGGCGCAGGCCCGCCCCGCCCGCCCCGGTGACGGTGCGGTGGGCGGCGCGGCCGGAACCCAGGGACAGGGCGTGCCCGGCGGCGCCCCGGCCGGCCCAGCTGCCCGACGAGATGGCCCAGGCGGCGTTGTGGCTGCCGCCTCCGGTGAAGCCCCCGCAGATCTCCTCGCGGGTGGCCGCGTCCCCGGCGGCGTACAGCCCGGGGACGCCGGTGGCGCAGTCGTCGCCGGTGATGCGGATGCCGCCGGTGCCGCGGACCGTGCCCTCGGCGAGCAGGGTGACGGCGAAGCGGTCGGTGAAGGGGTCGATGCCGAGCCGGTCGAAGGTGAGGAAGAAGTTGGGCTGCGCGAGGCGCATCGCGGCCCGGGCGGGCTCGTCGGCGCGGTCGAGGCGCGCGTACACCTTGGCGCCCGTGAGGAGTTCGCGGGCGATCACCGAGCGGCCGCCCTGGCTGGCCGCGCCCTCCAGGACGCCCCGTCCTCCCGGTAGAAGGTGGCGAAGGAGTAGAAGGCGGTCTTGGTGACCGAGGTGCCCTCGGGGGCGATCCCGTAGGCGTTGGAGAACTCCATCCCGGAGAGCTCCGCCCCGGCCTCGGCGGCGAAGAGCGCGCCGTCCCCGGTGTTGGTGTTGGTGCCGAGCGCCCCGCTGAGGAAGGCGCAGCCGCCGGTGGCGAGGACCACGGCGCCGGCCCGCACCCGGTAGGACTCGCGCACCTGACGGCGGTAGCCGGCGGCGCCCGCGACGGCCCCGTCCGCGTCGGTGAGCAGCTCGGTGACCGGGCTGTGGTCGAGGATCCGGACCCCGGCACGGCGGATCCGGATGCGCATCCGCCGCATGTACTCGGGGCCCTGCAGGCCGCCGCGCAGCGGCTGCCCGTCCGGGCCGCTGGGGAACGGGTATCGGCCCTGCGTGGCCAGCTCGTTCACCCGGTCGTAGGTCTCGTCGAGGACCCGGGCCATCCAGCGGCGGTCGGCGAGGTACCCGCCGAGTCCCTCCCGGGAGGCCATGGCGGCCTCCCGGGCGGCGGGCTCGGGCGGGACGTACCAGACACCGGTGCCGCCCGCGGCCGTGGCCCCGCTCGTCCCGCACCAGCCCTTGTCGGCGAGGACGACCCGGGCCCCCGCCCCGGCGGCCTTGAGGGCGGCCCAGGTGGCGGCCGGTCCCCCGCCGACCACGAGGACGTCGGTGACGAGAGCGGTCATGAACCCTCCCGGGTGTACCGGTTGACCGGCCGGGCCAGGCCGTAGTTCTCGCGCAGGGTGGCGCCGGTGTACTCGGTGCGGAAGAGCCCGCGCCGCTGGAGGATCGGCACCACGTGGTCGACGAAGGCGGTCAGGCCCGTGGGCAGGACCGGCGCCATGATGTTGAAGCCGTCGGCCGCGCCCTCGGTGAACCACTCCTCCAGCTGGTCGGCGATCTGCTCGGGCGTGCCGGCGAAGACGCGGTGGCCGCGGCCGGCGCCGAGGCGGGCGATCAGCTCGCGCAGGGTGAGGCCGTCGCGGCGGGCGAGCTCGGCGACGAGGGTGAAGCGGCTCTTGTTGCCGTTGATGTCCCGCTCCTCGGGCAGGTCCGGGAGCGGACCGTCGAGGGGCAGGCCGGTGAGGTCCACGTTCAGCATCCCGGAGAGCTGGGCGAGGCCGTACTCGGGCACCTGCAGGTCGGTGAGCTGCTGCTCCAGTGCCTTCGCCTCGGCCTCGGTGGATCCGATGACGGGGGCGATGCCGGGCAGGACGAGGAGGTCGCTCTCGGCCCGGCCGTACTTGGCGAGGCGCGACTTGAGGTCCTTGTAGAAGGTCTGGCCGTCGGCGAGGGTCTGCTGGGCGGTGAAGACGGCCTCGGCGTACTGGGCGGCGAACTCCTTGCCGTCCTCGGAGGAACCGGCCTGCACGAGCAGCGGGTGGCCCTGGGGCGAGCGCGGGACGTTGAGCGGTCCGGCGACGCCGAAGTGCTCGCCGCGGTGCGCGGCGGGGTGCAGCTTGTCGGTGTCGGCGTAGATGCCGCGCTCCTTGTCGAGGACGATCGCGTCGTCCTCCCAGCTGTCCCAGAGCTTGGTGGCGACGTCGAGGAACTCCCGGGCGCGCTCGTAGCGCAGGTGGTGCTCCAGGTGCTCGTCGCGGTTGAAGTTGCGGGCCTCGTCGACGGTGCCGGAGGTGACGATGTTCCAGCCGGCGCGGCCGCCGCTGATGTGGTCGAGGGAGGCGAACTTGCGGGCCAGGTTGTAGGGCTCGTTGAAGGTGGTGGAGACGGTGGCGATGAGCCCGATGTGCTCGGTGACGGCGGCGATGGCGGAGAGCAGGGTGAGCGGTTCGAAACCGCCGAGGGCGTTGTGGCGGGCCTTGCCCCAGAGGGCGACCCCGTCGGCGAAGAAGATCGAGTCGAGCAGGCCGCGCTCGGCGGTGCGGGCCAGGTCCTGGAAGTACCGCAGGTCGGTGATCCGCTCGGGCCGGCTGTCGGGGTGGCGCCAGGCGGCGTCGTGGTGCCCGGCGTTCATCAGGAAGGCGTTGAGGTGGAGGGTGCGGTTCGCGGTCATGACGGTTCCCTGTGTTGGGTGGCGGTGCGGTGGCGATGGCGTGCGGGGTGATGCGGCGGGCGCCGCGCGGGCCTCAGGCGGGGACGCGCCAGGTGCTGAGGCGGCGTTCGATCGTGACCAGCAGCTGGTTGAAGGCCACGCCGATGGCGGAGATGGTGATGATGCCCGCGTACATCTCGGGGATCGCGAAGTTGTACTGCGAGGCGTTGATCAGGTAGCCGAGGCCCGCCTTGGCGCCGATCATCTCGGCGGCCACCAGGACGAGGATGGAGACGGCGCCGGCCAGCCGGATGCCGGTGAAGACGGCCGGCACGGAGGACGGCAGGATCACCTTCTGGAAGAGCCTCGGGGTGGACAGGTCCATCGAGCGGGCCAGTCGGACGAGGGTGGGGTCGGCGTTGCCCACCGCGCTGATGGTGTTCAGCAGGACCGGCCACAGGCAGGCGTAGACGACGATCGAGACCTTCGAGGTCTCGCCGATGCCGAGCAGCAGCACGAAGACGGGGAGCAGGGCCAGCGCGGCGGTGTTGCGGAACACCTCCAGCAGCGGGCCGAGGAGCGCGGCGACCGGCCGGTACCAGCCGATGAGCAGGCCGAGCGGGACCGCGATGACGACGGCGATGCCGAAGCCGCCGAAGGAACGGGCGAGGCTGGCCCGGGTGTGCTGGCCGAGCTGTCCGTTGCCCAGGAGTTCCCACCAGGCCCTGGCGACCTCGCTGACCGGCGGCAGGAAGGTGGCGTCGACCAGGCCCAGCCGGGGAGCGGTCTCCCAGAGGGCGAGCAGGGCGAGGAGGGCCGCCGACCGCAGAGCGGTGGCGCGCAGCCACCGGCCGAACGCCCCGGCGGCCTTCCGGACGGGGGACGGAGCGTGGCCGGCGCTCCGGGCGGCGCCCGGGGCGGGGGTGTCCTTCGGCGCCGTCCCTGCGTCCGGTCCGGTGACGGGGGCCTCCGGAGCTTGCGGGGCTTGCGCAGGGGCTGATGTCGCTGCTGCGGTGGTCCGGCCGGCGCTGCGCAGCCGACGTGCCAGCAGTGCCGGGACGCCCGGCCGCGTCCTGCGGGACTCCCGGTCGGCGGAGGCCGGAGCTGCGGAAGCCGCGGGCGTCGCGGGTGTCGCGGTCGCTGCGGGAGCGGCGGGCGCGGCGGGCGCGGAGTCCTCCCGTACCGCCTCCTGCCCGGCCGGGGCCTCGGTGGCGGGGGTGGTGATGTTCGTGGTCATACGGTGGCCTCCTCCTTCTCCAGTTGCTGAGCACGGGCCACCTCGTCGTGGAGCAGGGTCCAGATCTCGTGGCGATAGCGGGCGAACTCGGGGCTGGAACGCAGGTCCTCGCCCTGGAAACCGGCGCCGCGGTCGCCGAAGGAGACCGGGACGATCTCCTTGACGCGGCCCGGGCGGGAGGTCATGACGGCCACCTTCTGGCCGAGGTAGACCGCCTCCTCGATGCCGTGCGTGATGAACACGACGGTCTTGCCGGTGCGCTGCCAGATGCGCCGGAGCTCGTCCTGGAGGGACTCGCGGGTCTGCGCGTCGAGCGCGGCGAACGGCTCGTCCATGAGCAGCACGTCCGGGTCGTAGGCCAGCGAGCGGGCGATGGCGACGCGCTGGCGCATGCCGCCGGACAGTTCGTGCGGGTGGCGGTCCTCGAATCCGGTGAGGCCGACGAGGTCCAGGAACTCCCGGGCCCTCGCCCCCCGTTCGCGGCGCGGGACGCCGGTGGCCTCCAGGCCGAATTCGACGTTGCCGAGCGCCGTGCGCCACGGCAGCAGGGCGTACTGCTGGAAGACGATGCCCCGGTCCAGGCCCGGCCCGGTGATGGGCTTCCCGTCGAGCAGGATCCGCCCGGAGGTGGGCCGGGTCAGACCGCCGAGCAGGTCCAGCAGGGTGGACTTGCCGCAGCCGCTGGGGCCCACGACCACCACGAACTCCCCCGCCTCGATCTCCAGGTCGATGCCGTCGAGCGCGGTGAACTGCTCCTTGTTCTTCTTGTCCTTGGTCGGGAAGGTCTTGGTCACTTCCTCGAACACGATCTTCGCCATGCCGGGTCAGCCCTTCCCGTAACCGTTGAACTCGTTGGTGTAGAGGTCGGCGGCCTTGAGCTGCCCCTGCTTGATGTCGCCGCGCTCGCCGAGCCAGTCGAGCCAGAGCTGGAACTCCTTGTCCTCGATCCGGCCGCCCGTCTCGGCGACGCCGTACGAGCGCCAGTACTGGAGGGTGGAGGCGTCCTCGTTGCGGCCGCGCTTCTTGACGATCTCGGTCTGCCGCGCGATGACCTCCTCGCGCGGGGTGGTGCGGGCCCACTCGATGGCCTTGGCCACGCCCGTCACGAAGGTCCGTACGGTGTCCGGGTTCTCCTTGATGAACCGCTCGGTCATGATGTAGGAGCCGGCGCTGAACTTGCCGAGCAGGTCGAAGTCGCTGAACAGCGGTCTGATCCCGCCGGCCGCCACGGCCTTGTCGCGCAGGATGCCGCCCAGGACGCCCACGTCGATCTGCTTCTGGCGCAGTACCTGATCGGTGTTCACGGGTGGCACGACGAGCGACTCGACCTTCGACGAGTCGGCCTTGGCGAGGCCGTTGCGGCTCAGGTAGATGTCGAGGACGGCCTGGGAATGCGCGCCCAGGGTGTTCATGCCGACCTTCTTGCCGAGGAGGTCGCGGGCGGAGCGGATCGGGCTGTCCTCCAGGACGTAGTAGCCGCTGTACGAGTGCTCGTCGACGCCGTAGTAGGAGATGACGGCCTTGATGGGCGCCTTGCTGGAGGCGAGCTTGACGATCGCGCCGTTGAAGGCGCCGCCGAAGTGGGTCTGGCCGGTGGCGGCGGACTGGATGTCCTGCGGACCGCTGATGGTGTTGCCGACCCACTCCAGCTTGAGGTCGCCCAGGTATCCGAGGTCGGCGGCGAGTTCGGGGAGGGTGACGGCGCCGACCGAGCCCTGGTACTTCAGGGTCGTGACCTGGGCGCCGGAACCGCCGCCGCGCGCGGTGGCCGTGCCGCAGCTCACCGCGGCCGCCGAGATGCCGAGCAGGGTGAGGAACTGGCGCCGGGAGGTGGTGGTCGAGGTGAAGGCTGCGGGCATGACGGATCCTTGTCGGTGCGGGGTGCCGGGTGCTGGGAGCCGGGTGGCGGCGGTGCTACGGGGTGGTGGTGAGGGCGGCGGGCACTGCGGCCGCGGGGGCGGAGCGCAGGGCCGCGGCGAACTCGTCGACGGCCTGGTAGAGGTCCAGTTCGGCCTCGGGCCGCAACCGGTCGGGGCCGGATCCGCGCTCGACGGAGGAGTCCAGGACGAACCGGCCGGCGGTGACGTGGCGGGCGCCGAGCGCGGCGAGCACGGGGCGCAGGGCGTAGTCGATGGTCAGGACGTGGGCGAGGCTGCCGCCGGTGGCCAGCGGCAGAACCGTTTTGCCGTCGAGGCCGTCCTGCGGGAGCAGGTCGAGGAAGGCCTTGAGCAGTCCGGTGTACGAGGCCTTGTAGACCGGGGTCGCGATGACCAGGCCGTCGGCCTCGGCGACGGCCTCGAGCGCCCGGCGGATCTCGGGCTCGCCGCGGCGGGCGGCGAGGAGGTCGGCGGCCGGGAGCTCGCGCACGGAGAGGTGTGCGGTCTCGAAGCCGGAGTGGGACAGGCGGCGCAGCACGTGGTCGGCGACGACGGCGGTGCGGGAGTGGGCGGAGGGGCTGCCGGTGATGGCGAGCAGACGGGGCACGGGGGCTCCTTGGGCGTCGTACGGGGAGCGGGGAGGCGGGGCCGGGCGGATCAGACGGAGGCGGAGGCGCCGGAGGCGATGCCGAAGGCGGGGTCCGGGACGGCCTCCGGGCTGATCAGACGGGAGGGCTCGCCGTCGGGGCCGACCGGGATGTCGCCGTCGACGGTGACCCGGCGCAGGGTGCGCTCGTGGTCGTCGGAGTCGTCCACGCCGTAGTGCTGGGTGGCGCGGTTGTCCCAGATCGCGACGTCGCCGGCCCGCCACTGCCAGCGGACGGTGTTCTCCGGGCTCTCGATGTGCGACTGGAAGAGGTCCTGCAGGGCGCGGGAGTCGCGGCCGTTCAGGCCGTTGATCCGCTGGACGAAGTTGCCGAGGAGCAGGGTGCGCTCGCCGCTCTCCGGGTGGACGCGGACCACCGGGTGCTCGGTGAGGAACTTGGTGGAGGTGAACACCTCGCGGTACTGGGCCAGGGCCTCGGGGAGGGCGTCGGGCTTGAGGGCGGCGTAGTCGTACTCGTTGGAGTGGACGGCGCGCAGGCTGTCGGCGAGGGCGCGCAGCGGGGCGGGGAGGTTGCTGTAGGCGGTGGCCGTGTTGGCCCAGAGGGTGTTGCCGCCGTACGGGGGGATGGTGACGGCGCGGAGGATGGAGAAGGCGGGGTAGGCGGGAACGAAGGTGACGTCGGTGTGCCACTGGTTGGCGCGGGCGCCGTGGTGGGAGTCGATGCCGAGGGCGTAACGGCCGTCGGCGGACGGGACGGTGGGGTGCGCGACCGGCGCACCGAGCAGCTGGGCGAAGGCTTCGTGCCCGGCCTCGTCGAGGTGGTCCTGGCCGCGGAAGAAGACGACCTTGTGGGCGAGCAGGGCGGCCCGGATCTCGGCGACGGTGCCGTCGGGCAGGTCGCCGCCGAGGTGCACGCCGCCGATCTCGGCGCCGATGCGGCCGCCGATCCTGGTGACGGTGGTGACGGTGGCGGTGGTGGTGGCAGTGGCCATGAGGACTCCCTGGTCGGGGCGGCGGAGATTATTTCCGCAGCGGAAGAAATGGAGTTGCGCAACGTGTGGCGCTGCGCCGAGCGGTGCGGGTAGCGGTGGTGCGGTGCAGCGGGCGCTGCGTCGGGCGGGGCCCGAAGGCGCGGAGGCTCTTCGGGCCCCCGTACCCCGTCCGGAACCACGGAGAGCGGCATCGGGGCGCCCGGCACGGCCCCTGGGCGGCCCCGGGCGGTCACCCCCGAAACGCCACCCCGAGGCAAACCCCGAACCGATCCGCCCCCCGGGGCATCCCCTGCAGGACGCCACCCGGGGTGGTGTCCCGGACGGGGACGCCACTCCGGCAGCCACCCCGCGAGGGGCGCCCCCGCCGGGAAGCCCCCGCGGGACCTCTCCCCGGGACGAGCCCGATGGGGCACCACCCCGGAAGACACCCCGGTGAAGGGCGACCCCCGCCGGGAAACCCCCGAGGTCGTCTCCCCCGGGACAGCCCGGTGGGGTACCACTCGGAGCACGTCCCGGCGGGGCGCCCACCCGAAGGCGTCCCCGGTGAGGGGGCGCTACGGGGGGCTCCCCGAAGGGCAACACCCGGGAGAATCCCGGCGAGGGACCCGAGGGGGACCTCCGAAGGATGTCGTCCCGGGACGGGCCCGGTGGGGCGGCCCCAGGAGGCGTTTGCGGAACGGGACCGGCCCGGTGGAGCACCACCCGGGAAGGTGGCCCGGGTGGGGGCACGTCCCGGAGACGTCCCCGGTAGGGGCGTCCACCCGGAGGCGTCCCCGGTGCGGGTGCGTTGCGGAGAGGGATTCCCGACGGGGGCGGCCGGGCCGGGCGCCCCCGTCGGGGGCCCTTCCGGAGCGCGTCGCCCGGCGGGTCCCCCGGGGCACCACCCCTGGGG
>NZ_JBSGXU010000268.1:0-8880 GCF_053610205.1 Streptomyces sp. NPDC054932
GGCCGGCCCCCCCCCCCCCCCGGGCCCCCCCCGGCGGGGGCCCCCCCCCCCCGGCCCGGTCCCCCCCGGGGGGGGGGGGGGGGGGTTTGCTTGCTCCACCGCCCCCGCCACCACCAAACCCCCACCCCCCAGGGAAACGGCCTGGTGATCTGAGGCCGCTGGGCATCGGTCGCAGACACCTATGAAGACGGAAGCCCGGCCAACCACATCATTGTCAGACTTCCAGGAGCCTCGCCGTGCA
Organism: Streptomyces sp. NPDC054932; assembly: GCF_053610205.1. Classification (NCBI taxonomy): domain Bacteria; kingdom Bacillati; phylum Actinomycetota; class Actinomycetes; order Kitasatosporales; family Streptomycetaceae; genus Streptomyces; species Streptomyces sp. NPDC054932. The sequence continues at coordinate 242 of NZ_JBSGXU010000268.1, forward strand.
TCCCGACGTGGAAGCCCTCGTGCAGCTTGTCCCACCGCAGCAGGTAGCCGCCCCGCGCGACTGGCCGGCCGTCCACCGCCGCCTCGGCCATGACCTGCCCGAGGACTACCGCCAACTTGTCGACACCTATGGCGGGGGCCTGTTCGATGAGGCGATCTGGATCCTGGAGCCCGACGGCGAGGACAAGGAGTACGACCTCTTCGCGATGGTCCAGGAACGTGCCGAGGTCCTTGAGCGACTGTGGGACGGGGGCAGCGGCGAGCCCAAGCCGGCACAGCTTGCGGAGCCCGGCACGGGCATCGTGCCGTTCGCGCAGATCGAGGGCACAGGAGCCTTCCTGTACTGGCTTACCCGGGAGGGCCAGGACCCCGCCGCATGGACGGTCATGGCCGATGCCGGCCGGGGACCGGAATGGGAGCACCATCCGGTCTCCTGCGCGCGGTTCGTCCTGGGCGTTCTGACCGGTGAGATCCGCAACAACATGTTCGACGAGCTTCTGCCCGCCGACGACCACACATTCGAGCGAACCGCCGACCTCCTCTGAACTCGAGGCGCCGGCAACATTGTTCTTCTCTTCGCGCTGACGACCTCGTCGCGATGATGTGGGTGCCGGCCGGGTAGCCGATCCGACGCTGGAAGGACCGGGCAGCACCCACCTGCAGTGGCGTCGAGGTCCAGGACCAGGCCGTGCAGTTCGCGTCCGCCGGACATCACTGCGGGTACCGCGGTGCGGGTCTCGGTGGCCCGCAGCCGGGCCACCTCCCGGGCTGCGGCGCGGGCCGACCGCAGGCGGTGCCTTCCGCCGGCGACGACAGAACCCCTGGACGAGGTCCATCGTCCCGGCTCAGGAAGGCACTCTTGCGTTTCTGTCCAACCGTCAGCCGCACCCCGACCGAAACGGCGAGGCTAGAGCCCGGGGTTTCTGCCTGCGGCGACGGATCGGACGCGGTCGACCTGGAGGCCTGCGACGTGATCGAGGAATTTGGGCTTGTTCTCGGTGGTGGAGACGTACGCAAGGACTGTGTCGATGCGCATGACCGCGTCCGCGGTGGCGTCGTCCATGAACCCGTCGTTCTCGTCGGCCCCCGAGACCAGCGTCAGCGGCTGGGAGGGTTCGTTGTACTCGGCGGCGGACTTGCGCTGCTTGTCGGCCAGACCCTTCATGGCGGCGCGCGCCTGTTCGGCCGTCTCGAACGAGAAGAGCCTGAACTCCACGCGCCTCTCGGTGGACCCGCTCCCGGCCTGCGTGTCCTTGCCTCCGAAGGCGACCAGCCCGGTGCAGGCCACCCCCGTCTCCTTGGCGCAGGCCTTGACGGCTTCAGCCCCTTGGCCCGCGAACGGTTCGCCCCCGGAGAACCACTTGCTCACGTCCGACTCGTCCGGAAGCGCCTTCATCAGCGCGGCCGCGTCCAGTCGGGCGGCCTGTGCCGTCGGCGTCCGCGGTATCGCCCCCTGCGCAGTGGCTCCCGGGACGGACGTCGGCATCCCCTGCTCACCCGCCGTGGCCGGCTTCTTGCCCTCCTCGCATCCCGTCAGCGCCAGAACCAACGCCGCCGCGACAGCGGCCCCCCGTACGACAGACTTCACTTGCATTCCTCTCACGACCGTTCGCCCGCTCAACGCCGACGCCCTGGTTGACATGGCCACTCAACATCATCGGCGGCAGGTCGGCCAACTCGCGTGATCCGCCCGCACGCCTGTGACCAGGGCAGTTCACTTGCGCGGGTGCCGTCGGTCCCAACCGTCCGGCGCTGCTGAGCAGGCCGGGACCGGCGGTGCAGCGGTGCCCTCCCGGAGACGGGTCTCACGCCGAGCGAAACGGCGAGGCCAGGCCGGCCACGGCGGGGGACGGCGCGTCCGTCCGGGGGATCGTCCACGGGCGGGTGCCGCCGTGCCGCAGGCGCAGAAGGAAGTCGAGGATCCCCGCCGCCCCGTTGCCGTACTCGGGGCCGCTCGTGGCATCGGCGACGAGGCGCAGCCCGTCGGACTCGCAGTGCTGGGCGTCGATGACCGCGGCGATGCCCTCGGCCTGGGCGCGGTAGCGGGCCTCGCCCGTGAAGTCGGCCATGTCCAGGAGGAAGTGGCCGGTCCCGGCGTTTCCGCAGCATGCACCCGCGATCGCACGCCACGGGTCGCCGACGCCGGCCGCCGCGGCCTGTTCGGCGAGCTCCGCGAAGCGCCGCTGGCCGGTGGCCGACCAGAGCCGGATGAGGAAGGTGCCGATGCCCGCGGGGCCGTTGCACCACTGTGTGACCGGCCGGAGTTGCGGCTCGCCGCCCACTTCGGCGGGCCATGCCGCCCTGCCGTCCTCGATGCGGGCGGCTCGGACGAGGGTGTCGCCCGCGCCGAGGGCGGCGGCTGCGAACCGGCCCGCCTCCGCGGTGCGTCCGCGTACGTCGGCGGCGTCCGCGGCGGCCAGGAGGAACGCCCCGACACCCGCCGTCCCGTGGGCGAAGCCGTACGTGTGCGCTCCCGCGAGGGCGGAGTCCGTGTCGTGGGAGGTCGGCCAGGTCCACTCGCCGTTCGTCCGGTCGGCGGCGTCCAGAACGGCATCGGCGCGAGCGAACGCCGCGTCGAGGAGGCGCTCGTCGTCCGTGGCCCGCCACAGGTGCAGGTACGCCGTGCCCGCCCCGGAGAGGCCGTGGGTGAAGTCGGGGCTGGGCCAGCGGATCGGGAGCTGCAGGGCGAGTGCAATCGCCCGCCCGGCCATGGCCGTGTCACCGAGGAGCCCGGCGGCGTCGTGGAGCGCCCAGGCGGTGCCGGAACGGCCGAAGCACAGGCCGGGCAGCAGCCGGTCCGCGCCGAACAGGCGCTCGTCGAGCCAGCGGGCCGCCTCGCCCACGGTGGTGAGCAGGGCGGCGTCACCGCGGACCCGCGCGGCGTGGGTGAGGGTGGCGAGTACGCCGGCCGCACCGTTCCAGGTGTTGCAGGGATCGCTGTGCGGCACGTTCCGTTCCGGTGCGGGCCAGAGGGCGGTGCGCCAGGGGGTCATGGTGCGTCGCAGGTGGGCGATACCGTCGTCGAGCAGCCAATCCATCGCGGCCGGCCGGTACGGGGGCAGCGCGGCCCGCAAGGTCGCCGCCGGGGCCGGGGCCGGGGCCGGGGCCTCGGCGGGCGGACGGGTGCCCGTCCCGTTCGGTCCGGCCAGCCAGGACAGGGCGTGGGGGAGGGTCCACCGCGCACCGGGGTCGGTCCGGGTCAAGCCGTCGATCAGTTCGCCGTACGGTGCCAGCGGGGGATGGCAGAGGGCGATCAGCGGGAGGGGCCGCTGCGCGTCCGGCGGCGGGCCGACGCCGTCGGACCAGCCGGCCGCCCACCGCGGATCGAGGTCCGTCAGCAGCGAGAAGAGCACCACCCCGAGGCTGAAGCGGTCGGCCTCCGGTCCGGCGACCCTGGCGGACTCCGCGGGCGATGCGTGCAGGCCCAGGGCTCTGACCTCGGGTGCGGCGAAGCCCCGCGTGTATGCCGGAGCGCGCTCCTGCCCGGCTTCGGTGACGTACTCCGTGTCGATCAGCCGTACCTCCCCGGCCGGGGTGACCATGACGTTGTGCGGCTTGAAGTCGCGGATCACGAATCCCGCTTCGTGTACGGTCCGCAGCAGGGTCACCACACGCGAGACCATGGCCGCGGCCTCGTCCGGGTCAGGTCCGCCCTCCCGGGCGCGCGCCGACTGCCACTGGTGCAGGGTCTGTCCCGGCACCAGTTCCTCGGCGAGGAACAAGTCCCCCTGCTCCTCGAACAGATGGAGCCTCCCGGGCGTGACTCCCAGCGGTGCGAGCCGTTCCAGCATCCGGGCCTCGTCCCGCAGCCGGTCGCGCACGTCGGTCCCGTCCAGGCGGGCGCCGACGTGCGCCCGCGCGTGCTTGACGATGACCTCGCGGCCCGTCCGCTCGTCCACCGCCCGGTAGACACCGCCCTTGTTCGCGTGCCGGACGGCCCGCAATACCTTGAACCGGCCCCCGAGCAGCACGGGTGCGGCCGCCGTCGCGGGGGCGTCGGGTCCGCCGGGGAAGGGGTATGCGGCCCAGGGCGGGAAGACGAACCCCGCGGCGCGCTCGTCCTTGATCCTGCTGCCGTCCGGGCCCGTCATCCAGGGCTCAAGGACACCGTCGTCGGTCAGGACCGTGTCGCCGGTGAACTGCCCGTACCGGAAGAAGACGAGGCTGCCGGGCCGCACCGGCCTGTCGGACAGGATCCTCGGCCCGCTCAGTCCGGCCGTCGCGGAGTCCAACTCGCCCGCCAGGACACGGAAGTGGTCGTCGTCCTCCGGGTACACGGTGATGAACTTCCCGCCCGTGCCCCGGTCGTGCCAGACGTCCCCGAGACGTGTCACCCGGTCCAGATCGACGGCGAACTTGAAGGAAGCGGTGCGACGCGTGAGCACCTCCGCCGACCGGGCGAGAACGAGGGCGGCCGACAGCGGCGTCGCCGAGACGTGCAGCTTCCAGCCGTGCTTGCGCCGCACGGTGCGGCCCGGAGGCCGTGCGAAGCACCACGACTCCGTCGGCTGCAAGGTCCACCGATGACCTCCGCAGCGGCTCATCACCGCACGTGCGACATCGAGCAGCAGGAGCGAGTCGGCCGACGCGTCGTCCGGCGGGGCGGGGTGCGGATTCGCGGTCATGGAAGGTCAGCGCTCTCTCGGATCCTCAGAGGTCACGGTCCGTGTGCGCAGCTCACCAGTCTATGCCCGCCCCGTCACGGCTTCCTGTCGGACCGGGACGGGGTCCACGGTAAGTATTTGCACTCGAAGTGCAAAGAAATTGCCAAGTCCGGTGTTCTGTCGATTTGTCGGGGTATCGACTGTTTGTCGGGTCGAGGTGACCGAGACCCGAGAGGATCCGAGGAGAGAGGCAAGGCGATGAACGAGACGACGATCGACCTGAGCGCCCTGGAACTGCTCCCGCAGGAGGAGGAGCAGGAGCTGTCGGAGCGGGACTGCACCGGTTGGTCCACCTGTACCTTCACCCTGGCGGCCGATGAATGACCGAACGGCCGCCGGCCGAACCGGATCGGCGCCCCGTCCGGCAGCCGATCGCCCGATCCCCGCCCGCAAGGCGGGGATCAGCCGCGTACCGGCCGGCGTTCGGCCGGGCCGGAGCGGCTTCAGCTGTCGGCCGGGGGTCGGTCGGTCGTGGCGAGCAGGGCGTGCACGGCCGTCTGCATGGTGCCGGCGGCCGATTCGACACTCAGGCCGCTGCTGCGCCAGTGGTACCAGGCGCCCCAGGTCGTCACCGCGTCCAGACCGTGGAGCACTTCGGACCTGCGCCCGGCGGGCAGACGTTCGAGTTCCTCCGCGAAGATCTCGGCCAGTCGCGCCCGGGCGAAGTCCAGCACCTCCCGGGTGACCTCGGCGACGCGGTCACCGGGTGTCTCCAGGCGCATCAGGGTCAGCTGGGCCGGTGTGATCCACTCCAGGATCCGTGCGCGCTGTTCCGTGAGGGCCGCCACCCGGGTGGCGCGCGGACCGGTGGTCGGAAGTGGCCTGATCTGCTCGATCAGTTGCTCCAGCCGACGGGTGATGGCCGTCTCCACCAGCTCGGACATGTCGGCGAAGTGGTGGAACACCAGGCGTCGGGACACGCCCGCGCGCTCGGCCACCCGCTCCGCCGGAAAGCTGGATTCCCCGTCGTCGAGCAGGGACAGCACGGCCTCGGCGATCTTCACCCGGGACTGGCGGCCGCGCTCGGCGCGACCGTCCGTGGCGCGCTCCTCGGCCGGTGGCCTTCGAGCCGACTGATTCACGGCGCCCCTCCCCACTTCTCTGGGTGTCATTGTCGCAAACGAGCGGGCGGGTGGGCGCGTCGGCGCGGGCGAACCGCTCCGCCGCGCGCCCCCTCCTGGCCTTCCGGAGGCCGACCGTACGGGTGGCAGACCGCGACCGTCCCGGGGAGCCGCGGGGTGCGCCTGTTTGGTTCGGGACGTACGTGTCTACGAATCGCGGGCCGGTGTTCGAAGAGCAGCCCGGCGTGCCCTCCGCTTCCGAAGGAGACCACCCCACCATGCCCAGAAACCCGCGATGGCTCGTCGCACTGGCGGCCGGAGCCGCCGTACTGAGTGCGAGTCCGGCCACGGCGTCGGCGGCGCCGCCTGCCGCGGTCAACCCGGCCCCCTTCTCCACCATCACGGTCGACCGCAGCACCGTGGCACACGGCGAGAGCTTCACCGTGTCCGCGAGCCGCTACTGGCCGAACGAGGAGGTGTACGTACGGCTGATCCCGGAAGGCCGGGCCGATGACACCCGCGCCGTGGAGGGAGTCGACGGGGACGGCGACCTGCGCGCCGGCAGGCGCATCGTCACCCTCGCGATCCTCCTCGCGAACGCCGACGGAGAGGTCTCCGGCACGGTCACGGTTCCCCGGCGGCACGGCCGGCACCACCACCTCCGGGGCGAGTACCGCCTGGAGCTCGCCGGGCACGGCTCCCAGCTGTGGCAGTCCATCCCCTTCCGCGTGGTCGCGGCCGAGTTCGGCGGCGGGCACCACAAGCCCGGCCACGGTCCGGGCGGGGGCCCGCACGGAACGCCGGACAAGAAGCCCCACGAGGACGCGCACGACGAGGCCCGCGAGGACGCGCACGAGGCATCCCCGGGCACGTCCCTCGAGAGGCCCGAGGCGTCCCCCGGGATCTCCCTCGAGGACTGACCGCGACACGACGGCGTTCCGTGGCGCGGGCATTCCTGAGCCGGCCTGGCCCGAGCGCCGTACGACAGTCACTCAAAAGGCAGCAGAGCGGACGCGGGAGAGCCCCCAGAGGGTAACGATGCCGCGACCCGCTCTCACCTCCCCCAGAAAGCAGAAGCTCTTTGATGCGCTCTGATCTTCCCCGGCGCGGCCGTTCGGGGCCGCTGCCCCGTCGGCGGCTCCCCCATGTCCGCGGGGCTTCCGTAGCGCTCGCCGTGGCCGTGGCCGGGCTCGCGGGTACCGCGGCACCTGCCTCGGCGCAGACGACGAGGCCCTCGGCCGTGGTGCAGGCGGACCCCGAGCCGAACAAGCTCTGTCCGCCCTGGCTGGACTGCGGTGCCTACCTGCCGGGTCCTTCGTACGACCGGCCGCCACCGCACCACGAGGACGGACCGCCGCAGCACGAAGCCCCTGAAGGCCACGAAGGGGACCAAGGCCACGACGGGCACGGGCGTCCGGGTCCCCCCGGCCCGCAGGGCCCCGCCGGACCCACCGGACCCACCGGTCCGGCCGGCCCGGCCGGGCCCGCGTCCACCTTCGAGACCGTCGGCGACCCCATGACCCTGGTCCGCGGCGAGGAGGGCACCGTGTTCGCCACCTGCCCGGCCGGAAGCACCCTCGTCAGTGGCGGGTACCTGATGAGCGGCACGATGCAGGTCCTGCTGACCTCCCGGGCGGCGACCCCCAACACCTGGACCGTCACCGTCCTGAACAACTCCACGACGAACGCCACCGTGGCGGCCGTCGCACAATGCGCGCGCCATGACCGCAAGCCGGGCCCGTCCGCCCGCCCCTGAAGGGAATTTCATGCTCAGATCGGAAAGGGTCGTCAAGGCCCTGGGGACCGGCGCATGTCTGGCCTCCATCCTGGCGCTCTCCGCACCGACCGCCTCGGCCACGACGACCGACGTCTCGTGCGGTGAGATCCAGACCGGTGTGGTGTCCTGCCTCCTGCCGGACGGCCTCTCCTCGTACGACACCGCGGCTCTGCTGACGGCCGCGCAGGCCGCGACGCAGACCGTGCTGAACGATGCCACTCCCATGGTCATCACGGCCTACGGCGGCGCCGGACGGTACGGCAGCAACGGCGGCGGCCTCTACCGCGGCGGTGACGGCGGCTACGGCGGCAAGGCGCAGACCGTGACGTCGGTCGCGAGCTTCCAGAATGCCTTCGGACCGACGCTGTACTACTACGTCGGTCAGCTCGGCGCGACGTCCGCAGGCGGCCGCGGCGGTGCCTCCACCCTGGTCTCCGGCGTGGACCTGACCACGCAGAACCCGTGCATCACGGGCTACGGCACGTGCACCACGACCACGCTGCTCGCCGATGCCGGTGGTGGCGGCGGGGGCGGCCAGGGCAACGCCAACGGGAACGGCGGCGCCGGCGGCAACGGCGGCACCGCGGTGTCGGGTCAGATCATCTCGGCCGGCTCCGCGGGCGGTGACGGCAAGGCGACCACGGGCAGCCTCACCCGTACCGGTGCGGGCGGTGCAGGCGGCAGCAACGGCGACGGCGGCTCCGGCGGCCGTGGCGGCTCCGGTGTGGACCACAAGAGCGGGACCAGCGGCATCGACGGCATCGGTGGTCTCGGCGGCCCGGTCCACACCGGCAACGGCCCCAACGCCGGTGCGACCTGGACGAACAACTCCTCCCTGTTCTTCGGCAACGCCGGGCAGGGCGGCGAGGGCGAGTGGCGGACCAACGGCACCAACTACGGCAGCGGCGGCGGAGGAGGCGGCGGCTGGGGCGGCGGTGGCGGCGGCGGTGGCGGCGGTGAAGCCATCACCGGTGGTGGCGGAGGCGGCGGCGGCAGCTGGGCGGCAGCGAACACCGGCACCGTCACGAGCGTCCCGGTGATCTCCAACGGCAACAGCGGTGGGAACGGCGCCGTCTACGCCACGTTCGTCGGTACCGGCTGACGTGTGCAGCGCCCCGCGGCCCCGCCCCCTCTCGGG
>NZ_JBSGXU010000269.1:0-8826 GCF_053610205.1 Streptomyces sp. NPDC054932
GCTGAAGGCTGATTACTTCGACAAGCTCGGCCCGCTGCTCTCCGCCGAGGCGGCCGCGGAGGCCCCGGGCACCGGAGTGGACGCGGCCGACCTGGAACAAGCCGTCTGGGTCAGGCTGCTGGAGAGCGGCCGCCACGCCCCCGATCCGGCCGAGCCCGCGGAGCCGGCGCGGTGGCTGCGCCGGGCCGTCCGGGCGGAGGCACGCCTCGCCCGGCGCCGGGCGAGGCGGGAGATCCCGTACGGCCACCGCCGGCACCCCGTGGACGGGGGCCCGCCAGCCGCGGTGGCGGCGGGTGCCGAGCCGGAGGACGCCCTCATGCACGGCGAGGAGAACCGCGCACTCCGATCGGCGGTCGCCCGGTTGCCCGGACGCTGTCCCGAGCTGATGAAGGCACTTCTTTCGCCCAGAGACCTCACTTACCGTGAAATCGCAGGAGAGTTGGGTATCTCACAAGGAAGTTTAGGGCCCGTGCGTTCCCGTTGCCTGGGATGTCTGCGCAGAATGCTGGCTGCAGAGGTTGCGGCTCCTGGCCTGCGGGGAAAGGAGCGGTAGACCATCGGGCTACCAGGTGAGCTGGAGGCATGCGCACATGGGCATGAGCGTGACCATTTCGGCGGCGGCTGCCGAGGACGCTGAGCAGATCTTCAAACTGCAGTACCTGGCCTTCCAGCGTGAGGCCGAGCTGTACGGCAACTACCTCATCCAGCCGCTCACCCAGTCCCTGGACTCCCTGAAGGGGGAGCTGGCCACGGACACCGTCCTGGTGGCCCGGCTCGGCGACGAGATCGTCGGGACCGTGCGCGGCAACGTCGACGAGGACGGCACCGCCAAGATCGCCAAGCTCTGTGTGCACCCGCGCCTGCAGGGTCACGGACTCGGAGCGCGCCTGCTGCGCGCGGTCGAGGAGGCTCTGGCGAGCCCCGGCCGCACCAACCGCTTCCGCCTGCACACCGGGCACAAGAGCGAGTCCAACCTGCGCCTCTACCGCAAGGCCGGCTACGTCAAGGTCGGCGGCCGCACGGCTTCCGACGGCGTCCAGCTGGTGATCCTGGAGAAGGAAGCCAAGGACCCGACCGACTTCACGGTCAGCGCCTGAGGGCCGTCCCCCCATAAGAGGGGACGGGCCCGCGGGTCAGCGCCTGCGCAGCCAGAGCATCCCGGTGATCGGCAGGACGACCGGGATGAACAGGTAGCCCATCCCGAACTGGGACCACACGGTCGTGTCGGGGAAGGACTCGGGCCGCAGCACGGTCCAGGTACCCACGGCGAGCACCCCGGCCAGCTCGGCGGCGCAGCAGATGAGCGCCGCCTTGCGGGCCGTCTCCCCGCCGCGCACCAGTGAGTACGTGATGAACGCGTAGGCCAGCGCGGCCACGGCGGACAGCGAGTACGCCAGCGGCGCCCGGTCGAACTCGGTGGAGATCTGGAAGGCCGAGCGGGAGACCGCGCCCACCACCATCACCCCGTACAGCCACACCAGCAGCAGTCCGGGTCCGGAGACCAGCCGCCTCCGTCCGGTGGGAGCCGCGGTCGTCGTCTCAGCGTCAGGCACCGGTGGTTCCCCAGATGTCGTAGAGCCGTACTTCGAGGACGGCGAGCACGACCGCACCGGCGGCCACCGTGATCGATCCCCACTTGGTCCGCTCGGTCAGCGAGAGCATCCCGGCGGCCGGCACCGCGGCGAACGCGCCCACCAGGTACGCCACGAAGATCACCGTGCCCTCGTCGGGCTTCTTGCCCTGGGCCAGCATGACCAGGCCGATCACCAGCTGTGCGAGGACCAGCACGGTCACGACGGCCATGCCGATGAAGTGCCAGTCCTTGGTCGGCTGGTCCCGCCATGCGGCGTGGCCGCACCAGGCGGCGAGGGCGAGTGCGGCCACGCCGATGGCGACCGTCAGGGCGTCGAGCATGCAGCGAGGGTATTACGGGCCGAAAGATCCGATGCGCGCACCCCTGTTCCCGCGCCCCCGCACCCCTGTTCCCGCGCCCCCGCGCACTGCGCACGTGCCCCGCGTCCGGTCGTGGTCTTGACCACAGTGGGCGCGCTCGCCGTGCTCCGGACCGAGGTGGAATCACTGGCTCCGGCACCCGTGTCGGCCCAGGTCAGCGGTGGCGGGGCAGTCGCGGGGCGGCGGGTCGTCCCTGACCGGGTCCGTCCGCTATGTGGTCGGATTCCGTCCGCTATCCGGACGTCATTGATCGGTCAGGGGAGACTTCTGCTTTACTTGGGCCCATGACCACGACGAGCAGCCGCACCCTTGCGACCGAGGCGACGATGACGCCCGGTGCTCGTTGTATGTGTCGAATGTGCGCCTTCTGAGGGCCCCTTCCTGAGCCTCGCGCCCCGAAGCGAGACCAGCCGCGCCACCACGTCACCCGCTGATGAACAGCACGGCTCACTCCTGCCCCGCGCATGCGTCGAAGTTTCGTTTTCTGACGGTTCGTCCCGTATCGCGTCCCGAGATTGTTTGCCCCGTGCCCGGCAGCCCGCTGCGCCGCGCACTCGACAGCGACGGAAATCCTGTGATCACCACATCGGGCCTCACGAAGGTCTACCAGTCCCGTGGCCGCGAGGTCACCGCCCTGGACGGCGTCGATCTGCACGTCCGTGAGGGCGAGGTCTACGGAGTCATCGGCCAGAGCGGCGCCGGCAAGTCCTCCCTGATCCGCTGCGTGAACCTGCTGGAGCGCCCCACCACCGGCACGGTGACCGTCGACGGCGTCGACCTCACCGCCCTCGCCGGGCGCGGCCGCCGCGCCGGCAAGGAGCTCCGCGAGGCCCGCAGCCGCATCGGCATGGTCTTCCAGCACTTCAACCTGCTGTCCTCGCGCACCGTCCAGGCCAACATCGAGCTGCCCCTGGAGATCCTCGGGGTCTCCGGCCGCGAGCGCTCCCGCAAGGCCCTCGAACTCCTCGACCTCGTGGGCCTCGCCGACAAGGCCAAGGCCTACCCCACCCAGCTCTCCGGCGGCCAGAAGCAGCGCGTCGGCATCGCCCGCGCCCTGGCCGGCGACCCCAAGGTGCTGCTCTCCGACGAGGCCACCAGCGCCCTGGACCCCGAGACCACCCGCTCCATCCTGGCGCTGCTGCGCGACCTCAACCGGCAGCTCGGCCTCACCGTGCTGCTCATCACGCACGAGATGGACGTGGTCAAGTCCGTCTGCGACTCGGCCGCCCTGATGAAGAACGGCCGCATCATCGAGTCCGGCACCGTCGCCGAACTCCTCGCCACCCCCGGCTCCGAGCTCGCCGGTGAACTCTTCCCGGTCACCGGCACCGCCACCGGTCCCGACCGCACGGTCGTCGACGTCACCTTCCACGGCGAAGCCGCCGTCCGGCCGGTCATCTCGCAGCTCTCGCGCACGTACAACATCGACATCTCGATCCTCGGCGCCGCGATGGACACCGTCGCGGGCCGGCAGATCGGCCGGATGCGCATCGAACTGCCCGGCGGCTACGAGGACAACGTCGTGCCGGTCGGCTTCCTGCGGGAGCAGGGCCTCCAGGTCGACATCGTCGAGGGCGCCGCAGACGCCGACACCGAATTCGCCGCACTGGTCAAGGATGGTGCCAAGTGACCTGGTCCGAAATGCAGCCCCTGCTCACCCAGGGCACCTACGACACCCTCTACATGGTGCTGTGGTCCACCCTGGTGACCGTGCTCGGCGGACTGCCCATCGGCATCCTGCTGGTCCTCACCGACAAGGGCGGCCTCCTGCAGAACCAGCCGCTCAACAAGGTCCTCGGCGTGATCGTGAACATAGGCCGCTCGCTGCCGTTCATCATCCTGCTGATCTTCCTGATCCCGGTCACCACCGCGGTCGTCGGCACCTTCATCGGCCCCACCGCCATGATCGTCCCGCTGGCCATCGGCGCCATCCCCTTCTTCGCCCGGCTCGTCGAGACGGCCGTCCGCGAGGTGGACCACGGCCTGATCGAGGCGGTCGAATCCATGGGCGGCGGCATCCCCACCCTGGTCGGCAAGGTGCTCCTCCCGCAGGCGCTGCCCTCCCTGGTCGCCGGTGTGACCACCACCGTCATCACCCTCGTCGGCTACTCCGCCATGGCCGGCGCCGTCGGCGGCGAAGGCCTCGGCTCCAAGGCCATCACCTACGGCTTCCAGCGCTTCGAGACCGGCTTCATGATCGCCACCGTCGTGGTCCTGATCGCCCTCGTCACGGTGATCCAGCTGCTCGGCGACGGGGTGGTCCGCCTCCTCGCCCGCCGAGGCCGGACCGCCTGACCGGACCCGCCCGAAAAGACTTTCCCCTCCCCTCATAGAGCCCGCACTTGTCGTGCTTGGGCCACCACCAGCAAGTCATCGGTACTTGTTCAGCAAGAAAGGCACTCTTCGTGCGTAAGAACGTCAAGCTCACCGCCCTCGCCGCCACGGCCACCGCGCTCGCCCTCGGCCTCACCGCATGCGGCAGCTCCTCGGACCCGTCCTCGGCCAAGGCCGACGGCGGCAAGGCCGACGAGAGCAAGCCCCTCGTCATAGCGGCCTCCCCGAGCCCGCACGCCGACATCCTGAACTTCGTCAAGGACAAGCTCGCGGCCAAGGAAGGCCTCAAGCTGGAGGTCAAGGAGTTCACGGACTACGTCCTGCCGAACACCGCCACCGAGCAGGGCCAGGTCGACGGCAACTACTTCCAGCACAAGCCGTACCTCGACGACTTCAACAAGAAGAACAACACGCACGTCGTGCCCGTCGCGAACGTGCACCTGGAGCCCCTCGGCCTCTACTCCAAGAAGATCAAGGCCATCGGTGACATCAAGGCCGGCCAGACCATCGCCGTCCCCAACGACACCACCAACGAGGGCCGCGCGCTCCAGCTGCTCGCCGCGAACAACCTGATCACCCTCAAGGAGGGTGTCGGCACCAGCGCCAAGCTGTCCGACATCACCGACAAGAAGGGGCTGGAGTTCAAGGAGCTGGAGGCCGCCACGGTCCCGCGCGCCCTGAACGACGTGGACGCCGCGATCATCAACGGCAACTACGCCCTCGAGGCCAAGCTGGCGCCCGCCAAGGACGCGCTGGTCCTGGAGAAGGCGGAGGGCAACCCCTACGCCAACTTCCTCGCGGTCAAGGAGGGCAACCAGAACGACCCGCGGATCCAGAAGCTGGCCAAGCTCCTGAACTCCGACGACGTCAAGAAGTTCATCGAGGAGAAGTACCAGGGCTCGGTCATCGCGGCCTTCGGCACCCCCGCCTCCTGAACCCGGTCATGAATCTCGGCCCCGCACGCTCCTGACCGCGTGCGGGGCCGAGCTCTGCCCGCTTCCGGGCAACCCGGCCCTGCACATCCCCCGGTCGATGCTGCATGCTGTGGCCTACGACCCGCACGCACGGTCCCGCACGAACGGTCCCGCACCGCGGTCGCATCGCAACACGGTCGCACCACGGTCTCAGGCATGGAGCTGCGCATGACTACCACCTTCCCGGACGTCACCATCAGCACGGACCGGCTGGTGCTGCGCCCCTTCGAGGAAGAGGACGTCACCGCGCTCACCGAGATGATGAACGACGAGCACGTCACGGCCTGGACCAGCGCGCCCCACCCCTACACCCACGCCGAAGCGCACGCCTGGGCCACCCGGCGCTCCCACGCGGAACGCACCGAGGGCCGCGGAATCGTCTTCGCCGTCACCGAGTTCCTCACCCAGCGCCTCGTCGGCATCGTCCACCTGCGGAGCACCAACTGGCGCACCCGCGCCACCGAGGTCCGCTACGTCACCGCCCCCTGGGCCCGCGGCGAGGGCTACGCCAGCGAATCCGTCCTGGCCGTCGCCCAATGGCTCTTCCGCGACCAGGGATTCGAGCGCCTCGAACTGCGCACCGCCGCCGACAACACCGCCTCGCAACAGGTGGCCCAGAAGATCGGCTGCATCAGCGAGGGCGTCCTGCGCAACGCGTGGATAGTGCGCACACAGACGGCCGACGGCGGCTGGACCGACACCCGCACCGACCTCATCGTCTGGAGCCTCGTCCCCGAGGACCTCGACGAGGGCGACGGCTACGACGGGTACGACAGCTTCGACAGCTACGACGGATACGCCCGCACCAGCGCGTTTCCGCAGCGGGCCGACGCGAGCGGCTACCCGGTCGGCGCCGACTGGAACTGAACCGATGACCAGGTAGTCTCACCGTGCCCGCCCCGGACAAAACTCCGCCCGCCCCCACACCAGGAGACTGACGACGATGGCCGACCGGGTCACGGTGATCGGCTGGGACGGTTCGTCCCTGACCGCGGGCGCCCGGTCCGCGCTCTCCGCCGCCACCCTCGTGGCCGGCGCCGCCCACCACCTCGCCCTCCCCGAAGTGCCCCCCACCGCCGAACGCATCCGCCTGGGCAGCGTCGGCCTCGCCGCGCGCCGCATCGCGGGCCACCGCGGCACGGCGGTGGTCTTCGCCGACGGGGACCCCGGCTTCTTCGGCGTCGTACGCACCCTGCGCGCCCCGGAGCACGGCCTGGAGGTCGAGGTCGTCCCGGCCGTGTCCTCCGTGGCCGCCGCCTTCGCCCGGGCGGGCATGCCCTGGGACGACGCCCAGGTCGTCGTGGCCCACCCCCGCACGCTGCGCCGCGCCGTCAACGTCTGCCGCGCCCACGCCAAGGTCGCCGTCCTCACCTCACCCGGCGCCGGCCCCGCCGAACTCGCCCTGCTCCTCGACGGAGTGCACCGCACCTTCGTCGTCTGCGAGGAACTCGGCACGGACCGGGAGCAGGTGAGCGTCCTCACCTCCGACAAGGCCGCCGACCACAACTGGCGCGACCCGAACGTCGTCATCGTCATCGGCGGCGCGGGCCGGACGCCGGCCGACACCGGCTGGCTGCTCGGCCGCGGCGCCGACCGGTCGGCCGAACGCGGCTGGGCCAGGCCGCAGGCCGACGCGGGGGAGGGCGGCTCCAGGCAGCTCCGCGCCGCCCAACTCGCCCGGCTCGGCCCGCGCACCGGCGACCTCGTCTGGGACATCGGCGCCGGATCCGGCGGCGTGGCCGTGGACGCGGCCGCCCTCGGCGCCGCCGTCATCGCGGTGGACGCCGACCCGGCAGCCTGCGACCGGGTAACTGCCGCCGCCCGCAAGCGGGGAGTGCAGCTCCAGGTCGTCGCCGGACGCGCACCGCACGTACTGGAGAACCTGCCCGAGCCCGATGTCGTCCGGGTCGGCGGCGGTGGCGCCACCGTCGTCGCGGCCGTCGCCGAACGCCGCCCCGAACGGATCGTCAGCCACGCCTCCACCCGCGACGAGGCCGAGGCGATCGGCAGGGTACTCACCGAACACGGGTACGCCGTCGAGTGCGCGCTGCTCCAGTCCGTCGCACTGGACCCCCGGACCTGGGCCGAACAGGACCGTTCAGTGGTGTTCCTCCTGGCAGCGGAACGCCCCGTCACGCGCTGAGACGAAGGCCGGGGTAGGCTGGCCGATCGTCGTACTGCCCCGGACGATTCGGGCATCGCGACACCGCCTGGACGCGCGACGTGGCGCAGTCCACAGAGGACCGTGTCGGTTATGGCCGCCACGATCGCCGACGGGCGCGACAATGCTTACTGGTTGTCGTGCAGGCGTATGCGAGACGAGCTCGTCGCACCGCAACCCCGCAGGCAAAACGGCTCGGCGGCCCCGTGGGCGGCCGGGCGATCGAAGAGGCAACACCGATGGGCGAGGGGTAAGCATGACTGACACCGGCCAGGTCCCGGGCGAGGGTCTCCCGGACAACGCGGGCATGGTGGATCAGCAGGGCATCCCCGCTCCGGTCCAGATCCCTGCACCGATCCCCGCTGGCTACGCCTTCCAGGACCTCATGGACAACCCGGCCGAGCCGGAGGACGAGGAACTGCTGCTCATGCCGAGCGGCCAGGGCGCGTGGAGCGACCCGCAGGTCGTCCCGCAGGCCCCCGCCTTCCCCGTACCGTCGCAGCCCGCCGACCCGCAGATGTACACGGACGTGTCCTACGGCGACGGCCCCGCGTACCCGGAGACCCCGGCCGGATACCCCCAGCCCGGCGCGTACACCGAGTTCCCCCCGCCCGTGTTCCCCGACGGCGGCTACAGCGCGGGCGCGCACGAGACGGGCGGCCGCGACTCCGGCTCGCTCGACCTCGGCGGGCTCGTCGTCCCGCCCCCGGCGGTCCCCGTCGCCCCGGTGGCCCCCGCGGCTCCCGTCCGCCGCCCGCTGCACATGGGCCCGCCGCTGCCCGACGCCAACGGCGGAGTCGTACGCTCCCTCGCGGACCGGGGACCTGCCGCGGCGCCCGCCGCGGCCGCTCCGATGGCCGCCGTGAGCACTCCGGTGGCGCCCGTCCCGCTCCGCCAGGCGGGACCCCCGACCACCGGGCCCGAGTACCTGGACATCCCGCGCGCGGAGGCCGCCGAGGCCCCCGCGGCCCAGCCGGGCGAGATCCCGCCGCAGGCCGGTGCCCCCTGGACGCCGGAGCCGGTCGCCGCGCCCGAGCCGGTGGCGGAGGCCGTCCAGGCTCCCGTCGAGGCCGCGGCGCAGCCCGTGGAGCCGCAGCCGGTCCCGGCCCCCGCAGAAACGGTGACCCAGCCCGAGCAGCCCGAGCAGCCCGAGCCGGTGGCCGTGGAGCCGCAGCCCGAGCCGGTCGTTCCCGTCGAGCCGGTGGTGGCCGTGGTGGCCGAGCCGGTCCAGCCGGAGCCGGTCGAGGCGCAGCCCGAGCCGGAGCCGGTCGTGGCCGAGCCGGTGACCGTGGAGCCGCAGCCCGAGCCCGTCGTTCCCGTCGAGCCGGTGGTGGCCGTGGTGGCCGAGCCGGTCCAGCCGGAGCCGGTCGAGGCGCAGCCCGAGCAGGAGCCGGTCGTGGCCGA